>NZ_CP063120.1:300000-412500 GCF_014931395.1 Haemophilus parainfluenzae
GTACCGGGCGGCTTTGGCTATCGTGGTGTAGAAGGCAAAATTTTGACAGCAAAATATGCACGTGAAAACAATGTGCCTTACCTCGGTATTTGTTTAGGGATGCAAATTGCATTAATCGAATATGCGCGTAACGTTGCAGGTCTTGAGAAAGCGAATTCATCTGAATTTGATCGTCACTGTGAGCAACCTGTTGTGGGCTTAATCACTGAATGGCAAGATGCGGAAGGCCACATTGAAACCCGTGATGATAATTCAGATCTGGGTGGTACGATGCGTTTAGGTGCGCAACAATGTCATTTAATTGAAGGCTCAAAAGCGCGTGCATTATATGGCAAAGAAACCATTGAAGAACGTCACCGTCACCGTTATGAAGTGAACAATAACCTGCTTCCACAAATTGAAAAAGCGGGTCTTAAAGTGACTGGCTTATCTGCGGATCGTAAATTAGTGGAAATTATTGAAGTACCAAACCATCCATGGTTTGTAGCATGTCAATTCCACCCAGAATTTACTTCAACGCCACGTGATGGTCATCCATTATTTGAAGGCTTTGTCAAAGCAGCAAGAGAAAATCAGTTAAAAACTGAAAAGTAATTTACTGATAATTCAATAAACAAGTGCGGTCAAAAATTCTTGTGTTTTTGACCGCACTTTGCATTTTTAAGCATTTTAATTTGATTGATTCTATTACCGTTTCACCAAACGATAAGGCAAGATCTGCATTTTACATTTATCAGAAATATCATCTGAATCGAAATCATCAATAAAATGCCAATGTGCGGTATCTTTTGTTAAATCAGTGAGATAAATTTGAGTGTTACCTACTTTATAACGACACTCACCAATAACAAAATTCCTTTCAGTACTTGCTTCATCCATATAATCACCGTGAACAACTTGGATAAGCTTCGCATAATTGGTTAAATCAGTGTAATACCACCAAATATCAAATTTATCTTTATCATTAGCTAACTGAACTTGCAAACTCGGATCTACAAAGTTCGTATTATAACTATGAGCTTGCATTATTTGTGAACTGATTAACTCATTATGTTTCCAAAGATAATCATAATTGAGCTGGCGATTTTCATAAAATGCAACTTTACTCTTTAAACGAATCGTCGGTAGAATAACTTCACCTTCAGGTATTTCACAACTGGCTAAGGTAAAATCAGAATAAGACATCGAAGGCCCCTTACCTTTTATTCGTACAAAAACAAAACTTCCTCTACTCAAACAAGACTGTCCATTAATAGAAATCGTTTCTGGCATACCTAAGTCAGTATCAGGTTGTTCACCCAATCTAACCAAGTCATTGATTCTAACTACATGACTATTTAATGAAAGTTTATTTAAACGAAAATCGCCCCACTTAAAATACGTATTATCGAGCGTAATAACATAATCTGGTGCATCTTCTCCGGTTGTTGCAAAAACAAATGCATTCGGAGATAAATCATCAATCCCTGCTAAATACGGTTTATCTTGTAACTGAACACCTCTAAGCCCCCAATCTTGTGGCGCTGAAGAAAACAAAACATAAAATACGAAATAACTCAAAATCAATAATAATGTGACAATTCCAAGCAATATACCAATTGTCCACAAACATATTTCTAATGGTGTCTTTAAACGCTGCATATTTCCTAATATCTCTCTTAATCAATATATTTGTGTATTATGCTTTTCTTATCAAGACAGAAAAATTACCTCTTCCCGAAATACTTTCATCATTTTCTTACCCTATAAAAAAGCAAATTTATTTAACTACACTTCAAAAAACATTTGAATTAGTATAACATTTTAGTCAACTATTTATCTAACTTAAATAAGTGGTTACTTTTTAAATATATTTATAAAACATTCGTCAATTCAACTGCTTGTTATAAAAGGAATAACCATGCATAAATTTTTACTGACTGCCCTTCTCGCTAGCCTTTCTACCTCTGCTTTCGCACTTTTCCCTATTCAAACCGATTGGCAAGCGAATCACTTACAAGGCAAAGTGAAATCTGTTATTTCACATTCGGAAGATAATCCTGAATCGGCAGAAGGAGAGGTGGTCACGAACGATGTTCGTCAATTTTATAACGAACAAGGCTTTTTAATTAAAACTGAAGAGATTACCCAAGAATCTGAATATTCCGATAAAACGACGGCGAATTATCGATATGATCAAAACAATCGATTAGAAGAAATTCGTTTCGATATCTATAAAGAGACTCATGGAAGACTCTACCACTATCAAGAAAACCGCGATGGTTCGGGTATCATTTTAGAAATCACTTATGTAGGCAAAAAGCCGAAAAAACCGAATTTTCAAGAAGATTACATCAAAAGAGTTTACGACAAAGATGGCAAACTCATCTCTGAAGCTGTTTATTATGCAAAGATGATTGACGGCCATGCGAAAAAATTCCATTACAAGGACGATAAACTCATCAAAGCTTGTGACTTTGATGACAATGGAAAAGAAAGCAATTGCGAAACTTATCGTTATCTCGAAAATGGCAACTTTGTAAATAACACGTCTTTTAATAATGGACGAGCAGATTTTACTTATGACAAAAACCACAATGAATTAAAACGCGAAATTTTTGACCTACATGGGAAATTAGAAGAGACGCTCACAACACGTCATAAATTTGATCAACACGGTAATGTGATTGAAAGCATTATGTATGATGAAAAAGGTATATGGTTAAATAAAACCACAAAGAAATATGAATATTATCAATAACTGCCTTTGCTTTATGTTAATACGGGTTCCGACAATTTCTATTGCTTAGTTTGTCCAAAATCAGCAGCACCTCGCATAATAGAAATTGCAGATATATTAAATTTACCTATCAATCATTAAATTTCAGATAGGAAAACGTCCTAGCAGCAATAAAGAGCGGTCAGTTTTTGTTGCATTTTTGCAAAATATCTCAGTGATTAAATAGTGGAATTTGTAATGTGAGTGAAAAGTAGCAAAGCCCCGCTCTATAAAAATATTTTAGATAACTAACAAAGTTAAACTTCTGACTATCGCTGCGGCCGTAATTTAAATAGAATACGCTTTTATCTACACGGAAATGAAAAATGAAACTTGCTGTTATTTTACCCGCATACAATGCAGAAAATTTTATTGCTGAATGTTTAGAGTCATTATTGAATCAGACATTTAGTGATTTTTGTATTCTTGCGGTTAATGATGCTTCTACCGATAACACAGGTAACATTCTCGAAGATTATGCGGCGAAAGATACTCGCTTACGTGTTTACCATTTACCACAAAACCAAGGTGAGCCTGCTGTAATGCAATTTGCCATGGATATGTTTAACTATATGAATGTTGAATATGTTGCACGTATGGATGCCGATGATATTTGTGTACCACACCGTTTTGAAAAACAAGTTCAATATTTAGACGAGCATCCCGAAATTGATATTTTAGGAAGTAATGCTCTGCTCTTTAATGATGGGCAAACTGATAAAGCGACTAAAGTGAGTACACTTCCTCTTTTAGATAAAGATATAAAAGCACATTTTTCTTTAGCTCGAGACAATATCATTAATCCCTCTTCAATGTGGCGACATTCTAGTATCAAGGCGCTCGGGATTAATTATGCACAAACAGCCACTGCACCCGATTTTCATATGTGGGTACAATGCGCATTACACAAAAAGACATTTGCGAATTTACCAGAACCCTTGTTGCTTTATCGGATACATCAAGCCCAAGCGAGTAAAATACATGACAAAATTAGCGAGTCTGTTCAATACTCTATGGAGCTATGGATAAGTCATTTATTTCCAGAATTAACACCTAAAGAAGTCAGCCTATTAAGTCTTATACTGCACGGCAAAACCATTAAATTACGCACTGAAGAGTTTGAAATCGCCTTTTCGGCTTATGACAAAGTTCGTTCTAATAATGGAAACTCGCTATTTGGAGAAGATCGAGAAACCATGTTTAGTATTTTAGACAGACATACGCAAGCTTTAAAAAAGGTATTCTATAAACACATATCTTAATATTTAAAGCGGTCATTTTTAGCTAATTTTTACAAAAAACGCTGTGAAACATCACAGCGTTTTATATTTACGATTACTTATCAAAAATAGCTTTCGTATATATTCGACGATAGTAATAACCACTTTCTGGTCTAAATCCCATATAAAGCTCATTCAAATAAATCGTAAAGCTTGGTCTATCAATTTTTAATAAATCTTGGCTAAGCGATTTAAGCTCAGCGTTAGAGATTTTTTTCATCGGGTCTAGCTGATGTTCTTTAAATACTTTATGAATATGTTCATCCATATTCGTACAATATCTGTCATGATCTTCAACAAAGCAAACCTCTGGCTTCTCTTCGTGCTTATCCGCTTTTTCATCAGATTTCATATAAGTCTGACGCTCTGTACGATTAAATGCATAAATCGGTACACGAATCCATTTTTTATACGGCGTGACATCAATTGACTCCCATAGAAATTCTATTGTTATTTCTCGGTTGCTAATTGCTTGGCCATCGATGCGGATCTCATCACGATAAATATCGACTTTCAAAAGTTCTTTCGATTTTTCACCATATTGCTTCTGAAATACCTCTCGTCTTTCTTGATAAGCATCTTCTACAGAAGAGTCTAGCTCTATACTGTAAAGCAAATAGTCTGATACACTATCTAATTCTTTCCAATCCTTAAGCTCGCTTTTTGGCATATTTTCTAAACGTTCGTCAAAATCTACATCATTACGAATTTTGCCTGAACTATCGGATAAATTTAGTTTTGTTAATAACTGTTCAAAACGTTCCGTTTGGCTTTGGTAAGCGATTTCTTGTGTTTTCACCACCCAAGTCATGGCAAAAATTGCCACCATGACAACCCCAGAAATCAGCCGGTATTGACGTGCTTTTGGCACAATCAGTATCGCATAAGCAATCGTAATCGCCGTAGCCAAGGCCACTAAATAAATACGTTGTTCCGTCCAAGCATAAGCACTAATACGGCGATCAATCGCCAGCCATAGCAACACGATTGGCACAATAGCAAGATATGGATAGAACTTAAAGAAAGTTTCCCAGCGGGCTTTAGCACAAATAGAACGTAATGCATATACGCCTAAACCACCAAGCAGGTAAGGCAAGGTAATATTAGCCAGCATCCCTTTTGGTAATACGCCTTCAAAAATAATTTGAACAACATAAGCATAAAGCAACACAGTGAAAATCATCAATGCTGGTGCTAATACGAAATTAACTAAAATTTCAAAAATGCGATTTAACGTCATTTCCGATTTAGCTTGGCGTTGTTGGAACACTAAGAAAAACAGTGGCTGAGTAAAAATGCCTAAAGAAGTATAAAAATGACTGTAGAAACTATAAGAAAACTCGACATTAAAGAGTGTTGTAATCGTAAATAGAATAGCCGCGACTAATCCAAACACCAACAACCATACCGCCGTCGCTAAGCCAAGATGGAATAGATTGGTAAAATTACGGTAGGTAAACCCTTGATTATTTTTTTCAAATGGGAAGCCTAATAATACCAGTAACGCAATAAAATTTGCGCCCCAAAATTTTGGACTCGTGAGATAAAACTCTGCACTATCATTAGTCATGCCAATAATGGCCAGCGCCACCAATGGCACAATCCATGAAAAACGATACCAAGAATATGGGCGAGAGAGATAAACAAAGATAAACAACATTGGCTCAAATACCCAATAAGCCAAATGATCATTTCCTTGACGAGGCTCTAATTCCATAAACCAAATTCCAATTGCAAATGCACTAATTAGAAAAATTGCAATCGGATGTGCAGACACTGCATTTTTTATCTGCGCTTTAGTCTTTTCGAAAAATGTTGAAATAGACATAATCATTCCTTTTTTATTCTATAAAGTCTTAATTAACACTTAATAATTCATACTAAAACAGTATGGAATTTACTGGCACTTTAACGAACTTTTATGAATAAATCCACTAAAATTAGATAGATATTAGATAAAAATAGACAAAATCTCACCGCACTTGATTGAAAAATAAGATACAGATCAAAGTGCGGTCATTTTTCCAAGACAAATTTCTAAATTTGCTTTATTATATTGCCACTTTAGGTTCGCCTAACTAATTTTAATTAACTTTAAACAGAGGAAAACAAAATGGCAAAAATCGTTAAAGTCATTGGTCGTGAAATCATCGACTCTCGTGGTAACCCAACTGTAGAAGCTGAAGTTCATCTTGAAGGTGGTTTCGTTGGTTTAGCAGCGGCTCCATCAGGTGCATCTACCGGTTCTCGTGAAGCATTAGAATTACGTGACGGCGACAAATCTCGTTTCTTAGGTAAAGGTGTATTAAAAGCGGTTGCTGCAGTAAACGGTCCTATCGCTGATGCATTAGTAGGTAAAGAAGCGTCTAACCAAGCTGAAATCGACCAAATCATGATCGATTTAGACGGTACTGAAAACAAATCTAACTTCGGTGCAAACGCAATCTTAGCGGTATCTTTAGCAAACGCGAAAGCTGCAGCAGCATCTAAAGGTTTACCTCTTTACGCTTACATTGCAGAACTTAACGGCACCCCAGGCGTTTACTCTATGCCATTACCAATGATGAACATCATCAACGGTGGTGAGCACGCAGATAACAACGTTGATATCCAAGAATTCATGATTCAACCAGTTGGTGCGAAAACATTACGTGAAGCACTTCGTATCGGTGCTGAAGTATTCCACAACCTTGCGAAAGTATTAAAATCTAAAGGCATGAGCACGGCTGTAGGTGATGAAGGTGGTTTCGCACCTAACCTAGCATCTAACGCAGACGCTTTAGCATGTATCAAAGAAGCTGTTGAAAAAGCAGGTTATGTATTAGGTAAAGACGTTACTTTAGCAATGGACTGTGCATCTTCTGAGTTCTACAACAAAGAAACTGGCAAATACGAAATGAAAGGCGAAGGTCGTTCATTCACTTCTCAAGAGTTCACACACTATCTTGAAGAATTAACTAAACAATACCCAATCGTGTCTATCGAAGATGGTCAAGATGAATCTGACTGGGATGGTTTCGCATACCAAACTAAAGTGTTAGGCGACCGCATTCAATTAGTGGGTGACGACTTATTCGTCACTAATACCAAAATCTTAAAAGAAGGTATCGAAAAAGGTATCGCAAACTCTATCTTAATCAAATTCAACCAAATCGGTTCTTTAACTGAAACTTTAGCGGCAATTAAAATGGCTAAAGATGCAGGTTACACCGCTGTGATCTCTCACCGTTCAGGTGAAACCGAAGATGCGACTATCGCTGATTTAGCGGTTGGTACAGCAGCAGGTCAAATCAAAACTGGTTCTATGAGCCGTTCTGACCGTATTGCGAAATACAACCAATTAATCCGTATCGAAGAAGCATTAGAACGCGCTGGTACACCAGCTCCGTTCTTAGGTTTAAAAGCGGTTAAAGGTCAAGCATAATTTTTGCTTAATTTAATGTAAAATAGCACCGCACTTTGCACAAAAGTGCGGTGTTTTTTTAAGGTGTTTTATGAAGACACAATCTGATTCACTTCTTACTGAACCTTGGCTATCTTGGGCTATCGAAATCCAAAGCATTGCACAAAACGGGTTAACTTATTGCAAAAATATCTATGACATTGAACGCTATGAACGCTTGCGGGATTTGTCTGCTGAAATGCTTGCTTATAAAACAGCAATACCCAAAGAAACCGTCAAATCACTTTTCTGCAATGAGGCAGGTTATCAAACCCCTAAAATAGACTCACGCGCAGCTATTTTCAAAGATGATAAAATTTTATTAGTACAAGAAAATGATGGACTTTGGTCACTGCCTGGCGGCTGGATAGATGTGCTAGAAACCATTTATAGTAATACGATTAAAGAAGTACGCGAAGAAGCGGGGCTTAATGTTAAACCGACTTTCATTATTGCTATTCACGAACAACATAAACGAAATTTTCCGCCTTTTGCGCATCCTGTACTCAAAACCTTCGTCATGTGCGAACCATTAAGTGGTGAATTTCAACCAAATAGTGAAACAGTTCAATCTGCCTATTTTGCGTTGAGTGAACTGCCGCCAATGAATGAAGAAAAAAATACGCCCGCACAGGTTGAACTTTGCTTTCAGGCACACCATAGTAGTCACTGGACTACACAATTTGATTAGGAAATACCATGTTACATTTAACCCTCGAAGATCAACTCTTTCTCGGTCAACCAAAACAAGTCGGCACACACTCAACTGTGCATGATCATCTGGCTGTAATGTTTGAAGATGACGGTGAAACGGGCTATTTTTATGCGTTAGATATGCGTCAAAATGCACAACCTATTGTCGATTCCTTACACGTTTATAACGTCGATAATACACGCAATCACCATGAAGCACGTAAATTAGAAATCTGCTGGGATGAAAGCGGTTATTTAGCCTTATTGCTTATTAACGGCTATCCACATGCCGTATTTGATTTTGCTCATTTGATCGGCTATAACACCAATAAACATCCTCAGCCTGACTTAATGAGCATGTGGACACACGAAGAAATCACCAATGAACGTGCGACCGTATGGCTTGGTGTGAATACGATTAAATAGGATTAACTATGCGATTTTACCGCGGTCTTCAGCCTTTCAAGGTTATGAGTTTTGACCTTGATGACACCCTTTATGATAATAGTGATGTCATTCGTTTGGCCGAAGAGCATTTTCTTCAATGTGTGCAAGAACACGCACAACTGAGCGATCTTACCTCAGAATATTGGCGAGAATGGAAATGGCAACTGGCGGAGAAAGATTCCTTGATTGCTGAAGATGTGATCGCCTGGCGTGTCGAAACGTTACGGCACTTACTGGCGCATCATAGTAAAAGTACGGTTGAAATTGACCGCACTTTGGCCCTCGCTATGGAAGAATTTATTGAATGGCGACATAAAATTGATGTGCCCACTGAAAGCATTGAAGTATTAAACCAACTTAAAGATCGCTACCCGCTTAGCGTGATTACCAATGGTAATGTGATTGCAAAACGTATTGGGTTTGAACACTTTCAGCTGAGTTTACGTGGTGGAGAACAAGGCAGAGCGAAACCTCATCAAGATTTGTTCCACCAAACCGCCGACTATTTTGGCGTAACACCGAGTGAAATTTTACATATTGGTGATAACTTGACTACAGATGTTCAAGGCGCCATTCAAGCCGGCTGCCAAGCTGTATGGATTAATTTATCGGGCAAAAACCTCAATTCATTTACTGAAGCAAGCGTTTTGCCTACATTAGAAATCAATCATTTAACTGAATTATTAACACTTTAACTCTATGATGAAAAAGAAAAATCAAGTTCTCGTAAGCCTTTCCATTGTGGCTTTACTGGGCGGCTGCTCAGAAGAGCAAGTTCAACGAGATGTTTATAACAGCCTTGAGGATTGTTTAGCCGATTGGCAAAAAATTGAATTGTGCGAAGCTGACCAATCTAGTGAAAATAATAGCGGCACAACTGCACATGCTGGATCTGGCTCCTCTCTCTCGGGCAATTTAAATACACGTCCAAGCAATAATAGCGAATGGTCAGAAGACAATCAGACCGTCAAACAAACCTTAAATCCAGATGGAGCAACTCACTCTGGTAATTCAAGCAGCGCTGAGGGAACAAGCCACACGAGCTCTGCAACAGGAGAAGGACACGGCAGTATGGGCAGTGCGATTGCAGGTGCCGCAATGGGCTATATGATTGCGCGTACGATGGGATCATTTTTAGGACCTAGCTATAATCCAAGCAACCGTGCCGTTTCAACGCCAACGGGCCAAGTTATTCAACCGCAAACTAATCGTTCTGTTGGTAAACCTGTATTAGTAAAAGGCAATGCTGGTAGCACTTACAGCAAACCAGTTTCACGCGGTGGCTTTAAAAGCTCAAATTCAAGCAGTAACCGTAGCTCAGGCGGTTAAATATGAAACGAATCACAGGCTTTCCTACTCGCCCTAATATGGTGCAACAATTATTAGATGTGGGCTTTGATTACTATAATCTGCCTTCCTCTGATGGCTCCCATTATTGGTCGGACAATGTGGCGTATGAATTTACCCTAGCGGAAATCGATCGTATTGAAGACGCCACCAACGAATTGCACGCGATGTGTATGGACTTTGTTGCCGATGAAGTGAAACAAGGTGATTATGCCCATTATCGCTTCACCGATTTACAGAAAAATCTGATTGAACAAACATGGGCTAAAAACGTACCGCACTTATATGGTCGTTTTGATTTTGGTTATGACGGCGAAAACCTCAAAATGTTTGAATACAATGCCGACACGCCCACTTCCCTGCTTGAAGCTGCTGTGGTGCAATGGCAATGGTTAGAGCAAATTGAAGGCTTAGCGCATCGTGACCAATTTAATTGGATTCATGAAGAATTGCTCAATCGCTTTCAGTTTATTCAACAGCAAACAGGGCTAAACGATTTCCATTTTAGTGCTATGCAAGAAGCGGGCCGTGAAGATTGGGGCAATATCGATTACCTAGCGGATGTGGCTTACAACGCAGGTTGGCATATTCATCAGCTTGCCATTGAAGACGTGGGCTATGATAAAGACAGTCAGCAATTCCTCGATCTGAATAATCAACCTATTGATTGTTTATTTAAGCTCTATCCGCTTGAATGGATGACTACCACCGAATATGCACCACACATGCTTAATTCATCCACCACTTTTATTGAACCTGCGTGGAAATTACTATTAAGCAATAAAGTGCTGTTAGCGAAATTGTGGCAAAAACATCCAAATCATCCATTATTACTACCCGCTTACTTTAGCAAGCATGATATTACCGATCGTCAATCAATATGGGTGAAAAAACCAACGTTAGGTCGTGAGGGCGCCAATGTTTCTTACTATGAAAAACGTAATGGTCTAGAATTTGCTGCCAAAGGCAGCGAACATTCTGCTTTTTACGATCAAGCAGGCTATATCTATCAACAAAAATTTGAACTGCCAAATTTTGATGGTATGTATCCTATGATTGGTTCTTGGGTAGTGGGTGATGTGGCTTGTGGAATTGGATTAAGAGAAGATTTTACCCCTGTTACCGGCAATGATAGCCACTTTATTCCGCATTACTTTGTAGAATAAAAACAACGCAAAAACTGACCGCACTTAATAAATAATAAGGAGATAAATATGCATCCATTTAGTTTTCAAAACCCTACTCGCATTGAATTTGGTCTCGATAAAGAAAAAGAAATGGGTAAATATATGCACGAATACGGTGCAAAAAAGGCCTTAATTATCTATGGTAGTGAGCGTGTCAAACATTCCGGTTTATTTGAAGATGTGTCGAAAAGCTTGCGTGAGCATGGAATTGAATACATTGAATGTGGTGGGGTAAAAAGCAACCCGACAATCAGCAAAGTCCGAGAAGCCGTTGCAATGGCAAAAGCCTTTGGTGCAGACAGTGTGTTGAGTATCGGTGGTGGCTCTTGCCTTGATAGTGCGAAAGCAATCGCAGCTGGTGCGTGCTATGACGGTGATACTTGGGACTTCTTTAAAGGCACACCGGTGCAAAAAGCATTGATGATTTTTGATGTAATAACCCTTGCGGCAACAGGCAGTGAAATGAACTGGGGAGCCGTCATTACCAATGAAGAAACGCAGCAAAAATATTCAATTCACAGTAATCATTTATTCCCGAAAGTATCAGTCATTAATCCGAAATTGCAAGCGACCGTCAGTCGTGATTATTTAGTGTATTCTGCCGCGGATATTATTGCTCATTCTATTGAAGCCTATTTCACGGCAGAATATCGTCCTGAAATTATTGATTTCTTGGTAGAAAGCAATATCAAAACCGTTATCCGTACGACTGAAATCCTGCTCAATGATCCACAAGATCTCAATGCTCGTGGTGAATTTGCCTGGGCGGCTACACTTGCGTTGAACGGTTTAACCCATTTAGGTATCTCACCTTACAGTTTCCCAAATCATATGATTGAGCATTCTATGAGTGCGATTTCAGATGTGCCACATGGTGCTGGGCTTTCCGTAATTATGCCTGCGTGGATGCAATGGTATCAATCTCAAAGACCTGCTCAATTCAAACGCTTTGCTAAAGAAATATTTGGCTTAGATAATGCTGACGATGGTATTCAAGCCTTAAAAGCTTGGTTTGATAAAATCGGTACACCAACAAGTCTTGAACAACTTGGTATTGATGATGAAACCTTAGCTGAAATTATTGAAAATGTGGCTCAAACTGCAATCAGAGCGAAAGTGGAAAAAACGTATACCAAAGAAGCTATTGAAGCCATTTTCGCTTTAGCGAAGTAATCTCTCATAAAAAAGAGCGACCAAATTCACAAAACAATGGAATTTGACCGCTCTTTTTATATTCTCAATATTTCACTTTATTGAAAAGAACACAAAAAATAACCGCACTTTAGTTACCCAAAGTGCGGTTAATTTGAATTAAGTTTTAACGCTTAATTATAGTGAAGCTTGATCAACAGCCACACCAGCACCCATAGTTGTAGAGATGCTTACTTTCTTGATAAAGATACCTTTTGCAGTAGTTGGTTTTGCTTTGTTTAAAGCAGCCAATAATGCTTGAAGGTTTTCTTTTAATTGAACTTCAGAGAAGTTTGCTTTACCAATTGTTGTGTGGATGATACCGTTTTTATCGTTACGATAACGGATCTGACCAGATTTAGCATTTTTAACTGCTTCAGCAACGTTTGGTGTTACGGTACCAACTTTAGGGTTTGGCATTAAACCACGTGGGCCTAATACTTGACCTAATTGACCAACAACACGCATTGCATCAGGAGAAGCGATAACAACGTCAAAGTTCATTTCGCCTTTTTTGATTTGCTCTGCTAAATCTTCCATACCTACTAAATCAGCGCCAGCTTCTTTAGCTGCATCTGCGTTAGCACCTTGGGTGAACACAGCTACGCGTACTTCACGACCTGTACCGTGTGGTAATACAGTTGCACCACGAACGTTTTGGTCTGATTTACGAGGATCGATACCTAAGTTTACTGCAACGTCAACACTTTCAACGAATTTAGCTGTTGCGAATTGTTTTAATAACGCGATTGCTTCGTTGATTTCATATGCTTTAGTAGAATCTACGCCAGCTTTGATTGCTTTCATTTTTTTAGTCAATTTAGCCATCGTATTATTCCTCCACCACTAAGCCCATTGAGCGAGCAGTACCAGCAATTGATTTCATTTTAGTTTCGATAGTCGCGCCAGTCATATCTGCTGCTTTAGTTTCAGCGATTTGACGAACTTGATCTAAAGTTACTTTACCCACTTTATCTTTGTTCGGTTTACCAGAACCAGATTTGATACCTGCAGCTTTTTTCAATAATACTGCTGCTGGTGGAGTTTTAGTAATGAAAGTGAATGAACGGTCTGCATATACAGTGATAACAACTGGAATTGGTAAACCTTTTTCAATGCTCTCAGTACGAGCGTTGAATGCTTTACAGAATTCCATGATGTTCACACCTTGTTGACCTAATGCAGGACCAACTGGTGGTGATGGGTTTGCCATACCAGCTGCAACTTGCAACTTAACGTATGCTTGGACTTTTTTTGCCATTTTTTAGTTTCCTCTAAATGGGTGATAACGCCGAAATCGGCTCCCCTGTTAATGAAAGGCTATATTTTAATTAATCAGCCTCAAAATTTCAAGCAGAAAAACTACTCGAAAAACAACCGCACTTTATTTTTTAAGTGCGGTCATTAAATTTCTTATTTTGGAAAAGGGAAATTAACGTGTTTTTTCCACTTGACCAAATTCAAGCTCAACTGGTGTTGCACGACCGAAGATAGATACAGACACTTTTAAGCGGCCTTTTTCGTAATCCACTTCTTCAACCGTACCATTAAAGTCAGCAAATGGACCTTCTGTCACACGCACTTCTTCACCTGGTTGATATTCTTTACGATGACGTGGTTTTTCAGCACTTTGCTCTAAACGATTTAAAATTAAATCTGCTTCACGTTTAGAAATTGGTGCTGGCTTATCTGGAGTACCACCGATAAAGCCCATTACACGTGGTACACTTTTCACTAAGTGCCATGTGTCATCGTTCATTGCCATTTCAACTAACACATAGCCAGGGAAGAATTTACGTTCACTTTTACGACGTTTACCTGCTACGTTTTCAACGACTTCTTCAGTCGGCACTAACACTTCGCCAAACTGATCTTCCATTTGTTGTTGTTTGATATATTCACGCAATGTGATTGCAACACGACTCTCAAAGCCTGAGAATGCTTGCAATACATACCAACGTTTTTTGGATACGTTTTCAGTTTCGCTCATTTTAGAATCTCAAATCAGTTAAGAAGTTAATCAATGCAATGATAATTGAATCAATTGCCCAGAAGAATAAAGAAGTAAGCACCGTTACCGCAATAACGATTAAAGTTGTTTGACGTGTTTCTGCACGAGTTGGCCATACCACTTTACGACCTTCAACTTTTGCTTCGCTAAAGAATGTACGAGCTTTTGTACCTTGGTTGGTAATTGCAGCGAAACCAAAGGCAATTAATAAGGCGACAACTACGCCAACTACACGCACTGGTAAAGAAAAGGCTTCTTTAAAATAAACGTTACCAATTGCTGCGGCGGTAAAAAATGCCACAGAAAGAATCCAAAGAAGCGTGTTTAAGCCTTTTGATTTTCCTTCTACGACTTGTTCTTGGTCGTGTTTCTTTTTCTCAACAATTTCAGTTGCCATAATTGAATCCGTATAAAATAAGGGATAAATAATTTTTAGATTAATTTCAGAACGTGCGATTGTAGCATTTTCTTTCGGAATTGCCTATGAAAAATGTCAGAAAAAACAACCGCACTTTCTGTTAATTTTTATATTCGAGTTTTGGTGGTTTGTTATCAACGATGGTTTCTTCATCCACAATCACTTTTTGCAAGTTTTCGATTGAAGGTAAATCATACATCGTATCTAACAACACAGCCTCAACGATTGAGCGTAAACCACGCGCACCGGTTTTACGTTCAAGGGCTTTTTTCGCCATTGCTTTTAATGCTTCTGGGGTGAATTCAAGTTCCACGTCTTCTAAGCCAAATAATGCTTGATATTGTTTGGTCAGTGCATTTTTCGGTTGAGTAAGGATCTGAATCAACGCTTCTTCATCTAATTCGCTTAATGGCGCAATCATTGGAAGACGACCAATAAATTCTGGAATCAAACCAAATTTCATTAAATCATCTGGCTCAACTTGACGGAATAATTCAGAAAGATTTTCTTTGTCTTCTTCCTTCTCTACTTTAGCATCAAAGCCAATGCCGGTATCAGTTTGTGTACGCTTACCGATGATTTTATCTAAGCCGGCAAATGCTCCACCACAAATAAAGAGAATTTTCGAAGTATCCACTTTCAACATTTCTTGTTGAGGGTGTTTACGTCCACCTTGTGGAGGCACAGACGCAATAGTGCCTTCAATTAATTTTAATAAGGCTTGTTGCACACCTTCACCAGACACATCGCGAGTAATAGACGCGCCTTCTGATTTACGGCTGATTTTATCAATTTCATCAATATAGATAATGCCCTGCTCTGCTTTTTCCGTATCGTAATCGCAGTTTTGCAATAATTTTTGCAGAACATTTTCCACGTCTTCGCCCACATAACCGGCTTCGGTTAACGTCGTCGCATCAGCCATAGCAAAAGGTACATTTAAACGACGCGCTAAGGTTTGTGCTAATAAGGTTTTACCGCTACCTGTTGGACCAATTAACAAAATGTTACTTTTACCTAATTCCACATCATTGCTTTGGTGGTTCGTGCGTAAGCGTTTATAGTGATTGTAAACCGCCACTGACAAGACTTTTTTCGCATAATCTTGCCCAATCACATAATCATCTAAGTGAGCACGAATTTCGTGCGGTGTCGGTAATTTTTCTTCAACTGCCAGTTCGCTAGGTGTTTCGATTTCTCCACTGTCTTCCAACATACTGTGGCAAAGCTCGATACACTCGTTACAAATATAACCATCTGTACCCGCAATTAACTTACCTACTTCACTTTTCTCTCTTCCGCAGAAAGAACAGTGAAGATCGTTATCATTTGTTGTCATGTTAAATCCTTAACGTTTAATTAACACATCGTCCACTAAACCGTAAGCTTTTGCTTCTTCCGCCGACATAAAGTTATCACGATCGGTGTCTTTTTCGATACGTTCAATGCTTTGACCTGTATGGAAAGCAAGACGCTCGTTTAAGGTTTGTTTAATTTTTAAAATTTCTTGTGCGTGGATCTGAATATCGGATGCTTGTCCACGGAAACCACCTAACGGTTGGTGAATCATTACGCGTGCATTCGGTAATGCAGCACGTTTTCCTGCTGTACCACCCGCAAGTAAAAATGCGCCCATTGAGCAAGCTTGACCAATACAAAGGGTACGCACATCCGGTTTAATAAATTGCATGGTATCGTAAATTGCCATACCCGCAGTTACCGAACCACCCGGTGAGTTAATATAAATATTGATATCTTTTTTCGGATCTTCTGATTCTAAGAAAAGTAGCTGTGCCACGATCAAATTTGCCATACGATCTTCTACTTCACCACTCAAGAAGATCACACGCTCTTTTAATAGGCGGGAATAAATGTCGTACGAACGTTCACCACGAGAGGTTTGTTCGACAACCATAGGAATTACACTCATTTTTGCCCCTAAATATGTGCTAAAAAATCGGGCAATATTCTACCCGAAAATCAGTAAAAACAAAAATGCGGTCGCTTTTCATTGAAAAAAACAACCGCACTTTTCGATGATATACCTGTGAATTTAATTCACGTTCTATCAATTATTATGCTTGTGGATTCATGATCTCATCAAATGAAGACGCTTTTTCAGTCACTTGAGCTTTAGCAAGAACGGCATCAACTGCTTGTTCTTCTAATACTACGTTGCGAATGTTGTTCATTAACTCTTCATTTTTGCTGTAATATTCAACTACTTCAGCTGGTTGTTCGTAAGCAGAAGCGATATCCGCAATCATTACTTTCGCACGTTCTTCATCCGCTTTCAATTCGTTTGATTTGATCACTTCAGAGAATAATAAACCGACTTGAACACGACGTTTTGCATCCGCTTCAAATAATTCACGTGGTAATTGTGCCGCTTGTTGTGCATTGCCACCGAAACGTTGTGCAGCTTGGTTACGTAATACATTGATTTCTTCTTCTACTGCAGAAGCTGGAACATCAATTGGGTTTTGTTCGATTAAACCGTTGATTACTTGTTGTTTAACACGTGAAACTAATGCGTTTTTCAATTCACGTTCCATGTTTTTACGGATTTCTGCACGTAAATCTGCCACCGTTTTGGTGTTTGGACCAAATTTAGCAACGAATTCATCAGTTAATTCTGGTAATTCCATTTCTTCTACTTTTTTCAAGGTGATCGCAAATTTTGCATCTTTACCTTTTAAGTTTTCAGAATGGTATTCCGCTGGGAAAGTCACATTGATATCGAATTGTTCGCCTGCTTTGTGACCTACGATGCCCTCTTCAAAACCAGGGATCATACGACCTTGGCCCATGAATAGAACGAAATCAGTTGCTTTACCACCTTCGAACTCTTCGCCATCAACATAACCAACGAAGTCGATTGTTACGCGAGAATCTGCTTTCGCTGCGGCTTTGCTTTCAACCCAAGTGGCTTGTTGTTTACGTAATACCTCAATCATTTTATCGATATCAGCTTCAGTGATTTCAACAGTTGGTTTCTCAACTTTGATATTTTCTAAGCCTTTTAATTCAACTTCTGGGTATACTTCAAAAGTTGCTGTGAATGATAAATCTTTACCTGGTTCAAACGTTTCGATAGCGAAAGTTGGACGACCTGCGATGTTGATTTTCTCAGCGATGACTGCGTCAAAGAAATGACGTGGTAATAGATCGTTTAATACATCTTGACGGATTGATGCGCCAAAACGTTGTTCAATGATGTGAGCTGGCACGTGACCTTTACGGAAACCATCAACACGTACATTTTTTGCTGCACGTTTGAATTCTTCACGAGTTGCTTTTTCTACAGCTTCAGCTGGAACGGTGATCGTCACACGACGCTCTAAACCTTGAGTTGTTTCAATATTTAATGACATTTGTAACCTCAATTAATGTTGCACTCGGTAAAAACCACACCGAACACGTTATTGTTTGTAAAAGTAAAAAACCGCCAAATTATAGCGAAAGAAAATCAAACAGTCGATAGAAACCGGAAAATTCAATAGAAAACCAGCTAAAATTGCACAATTTATCAACAATTTTTGATAAAGAAAAAAGTGCGGTCAAAAATAAGCGCACTTTTTATCGAATTATAAACCTTTCGGTAAACGAATTTTTTGACCTGGGAAAATCTTATCCGCGTCTTTAATCACTTCTTTGTTTGCTTCAACGATAGCTGTATATTTCGCGCCATTTCCGTAAGCTTTCTCAGCAATTTTCCACAAGGTGTCACCTTTTTGGATTACATAGAATGTTTCATCACTGCCTAAGGTTTCACCGTTATTGATGCTTGCATCGCTTGTTACTGAGTGAATACCTTGAATGTTACCCGCCATTAATACTGCTTTTTCTAATGCCGCTGCAGTTGATGCTACACCTTGGATATTTGCTACACCATTTTCAACGGTAACAGATAAGTTTTCTACGCCTGGATTGTCTTCTGCGATGTGTTGAGTCACTGCTTTAGATGCATCTTCTTCTTTAGAGAAAACTTTCTTACCAATGTCACTGACAAAATCAAATAAACCCATTTTAAAGTTCCTTTTGTATGTTTGTTTAAGGGAGTATTACGATACTGAAATTCCCTTAAGAAGTCTATAAATCAGAGTGTAAAGCTATGTAAATATTCCAAGAAAACTGATCTAAAATTGACCGCACTTTGATAGAATACGCCGATTTTTAATTTACTCACACAAAAAGGACAAATTATGCGTTGGGAAGGTCGTAGAGAAAGCTCAAATATTGAAGATAGACGTGGCTCTGGCGGCGGTAACTTCGGTGGCGGAAAAGGCACTGGTGTGCTCGGTATTATCATTCTTTTAGTCGGCGCTTATTATGGCGTGGATCTTTCAGGCTTAGTGGGTACGCCTGATTTTTCAGGACAAAGCTCTCAACAGTTAGAAACTCAAGAAGAACAACAACTTGCGAGTCTTTCTAAAGTTGTATTAGCAGACACTGAAACCGTTTGGGGACAATATTTCAGACAAATGGGTAAAACCTATAGTGAACCAACCATGGTGCTTTACAATGGTGTAACGCCAACCGCTTGTGGTACGGGTCAATCTGCAATGGGTCCATTCTACTGCCCGAGCGATCGCAAAGTTTACCTTGATTTATCGTTCTATAATGAAATGAAAAATAAACTGGGTGCAGCAGGTGATTCTGCCTTTGCTTATGTGATTGCGCACGAAGTTGGTCACCACGTACAAAATATGCTTGGAATTCTGCCGCAAGTGAATCGCGCACAACAAAGCAGCGATCGCAAAACGGCAAATCAACTTTCCGTTCAATTAGAACTTCAAGCTGACTGCTTCGCTGGTGTTTGGGCGAGCCAAGCGGTAAAAAGTGGTTTATTTGAACGCGGTGATGAAGAAAAAGCGTTTAATGCAGCAGAAGCTGTGGGCGATGACCGTTTACAAAAACGCAGCCAAGGTTATGTGGTACCGGATAGTTTCACTCACGGTACATCTGCACAGCGTCTAGAATGGTTCAGAAAAGGCTTACAAAGCGCCAACCCTTCTGTATGTAATACTTTTAACCAATAAAATCTTTAAGGCTGATTCATATCAGCCTTTTTATTTGGCTGCGTTTTAATGATGTGTTGATCTTTGCGCTATTTTTTGATAAAATTTCTTGTAGGTAATTGAACTAAAAGGAATTTTATCATGTCGGGCGTAACAAAAGAGTTAGACATTTTAAAACAACTTTTTGAGAATTTATCCGACACGGATAAACAGGCTTTTTTGACTTCTGTTAGCCAAAAAGAACAGATTAAAAAAGTAATTGAGCCAAGAAAAATTACGAATTGCCCACATTGCCAATCTACGCATTTTGTTAAAAATGGTACGAAATGCGACAACCAACGCTATTTGTGTCGTGATTGCAAAAAATCTTTTGTTGAGCAAACAGGCACTATTCTCTATAACACCCAAAAAGATATTGAAGTTTGGGAAAAATACATTCATTGTATGATTGAAAAATACCCACTTCGCAAATGTGCTGAAATTTGTGAAATCAATATTGCGACTGCTTTTACTTGGCGACACAAAATTTTAGACGCACTTCAAAAAATGATGAATGAAGTTGAGTTAGATGGCATTGTGCAAGCTGATGAAACTTATTCAACCATTTCTTACAAAGGACATCACAAAAATTTTAACTTGCCACGTCCTGCTCACAAACGAGGAACGAGAGCAACAAAACGTGGCATTTCCAAAGAACAAGTTTGTGTTCCTTGTGGTATCAATTTAGATGGTAAATCTGTTGCTAGAATTAGTAATTTAGGTAAACCATCTCTAAAAGATTTGCAAAAAGTGCTTAATGGCAAAGTTGCCAAAGATTCTGTATTCGTTACCGATTCATTAAGACCGTATCAAAAATTATCGCTAGATATGAATTTAAGCCATATCCGTATTCCACGCGGCAAACGTGCAGTCGGTACATTCAATATTCAAACCATTAACAGCTATCATAGCCGATTGAAAAATATGATTGTTCATCGGTTTAAAGGTGTGGCAACCAAATACTTAAACAACTATTTGGCTTATCACAACTTTGTGAATTTTGCCAAAGATACATTGGCAAACAAAGAAGCGGTTTTGCTAGATTTTATTCGCAAAACCATGTGTTCAGTACGGTCAGCAGATGTTGCTAAACGTCCTGCCATTCCTGTGTAAATTAACTTGACTTTCAAAATTAAGGTGTAATCATGTCCCTACAAGCCTACAAGCCTACAAGCCTACAAGCCTACAAGCCTACAAGCCTACAAGCCTACAAGCCTACAAGCCTACAAGCCTAGTTTAATCTTGTCTTTTCAAACTTCCAACACTTTTTTGGAGGTTTGAAATGTCTAAAAATACTTCTGCTAAAAACAGCAATCTTCACGCAGCAAAACGCGGTAAAAATGATGAGTTTTACACGCAACTTTCTGATATTGAGCGCGAACTGCAACACTACACCGCGCATTTCAAAGACAAAGTGGTTTATTGCAACTGCGATGACCCACGAATAAGCAATTTCTTTCATTATTTTTCTTACAATTTTGAACGCTTAGGGCTAAAAAAACTGATTGCCACTTGCTACAAAAACCAACATTCCGATTTATTTAGCAAAAACGACAGTGAGCAAGCCGTTTATTTGATTTACGAGGGCGACAAAGACGGCAACCGTGTACCGTCCCCTGATGAAATTGAGGTGAACCCCTTACAAGGCGATGGCGATTTTCGTAGTGCGGAATGTATTGAATTGTTGAAACAAGCGGATATTGTGGTAACCAATCCTCCGTTTTCGCTGTTTCGGGAATATGTGGCGCAGTTGGTTGAGCATGAAAAGAAATTCATCATTATTGGTAATAAAAACGCGATTACCTATAAAGAAATTTTCCCTTTAATCAAAGATAACAAAATGTGGGTAGGTGTTACACCAATGGGAACGGATATGCTGTTTGATTTAACGCCTGAATATGCACAAAAAATTGTTGCAGAGAAGAAATCAGGCAGCAGCTATCGCATGGTTGATGGTGTACCAAAAGGCAGAGCGCAAGCGTGTTGGTTTACCAATTTGGAACACAAAAAGCGCCATGAAGAATTGATTTTATGGAAAACCTATACACCCGAAGAATATCCACATTACGATAATTACAACGGGGTTAATGTTGATAAAGTTGCTAATATTCCGATTGATTATGACGGCGCAATGGGCGTACCGATTACATTTTTGGATAAATACAATCCTGAACAATTTGAGATTGTGAAATTTAGAAAAGGCGATGATGACAAAGATTTGTCAGTTAATGGCGAATGTCCATTTTTCAGAATGGTTATTAAACACAAAAATCCCCAAAAAGGCTAAATCATGAAAATTGAATTAAAAGAAATTTCTATCCGCGAACTCACGCAAGATTATCAAGATAATGACGAAAATGGCGTATTTGGTTTTTCAGGCTGCCTGAATATTCGTCCGCCGTACCAGCGCGAATTTGTCTATAAAGACAAACAGCGAGATGAGGTAATTCGCACAATTATGAAAGGTTTTCCACTTAATGTTATGTATTGGGCGGTGGGCGAAAATGGCAAGTTTGAATTGATTGATGGGCAACAACGCACTATTTCTATTTGCCAATTTAGCCAAAGCATTTTTTCGGTAGAGTTTGAAAAAGGCAAGTTGCTTAACTTTACTAATTTAACTGATGACCAACAAAATAAGTTTTTGGATTACAAATTACAGATTTATCAATGTACTGGGGCGAATAGCGAAAAATTGGATTGGTTTGAAACCATCAATATCGCTGGCGAAAAACTAACCAACCAAGAATTGAAAAATGCAATTTATTCAGGTTCGTGGGTTTCAGCAGCAAAAAAATATTTTAGTAAGCCCAAGTGCGTGGTTCAACAACAATTTGGCGATTATTTGAAAGGCACAGCAGAACGCCAAGAGTTTTTGGAAACGGCGATTTCGTGGATTGCAGCGCGTGAAGATAAAACGATTGAGCAATACATGAGCGACCATCAAAAAGATGAAAGTGCAAGCGAATTGTATCAATACTTTCAAGAAGTTTTTGCGTGGGTAAAACGAATTTTCAGTAATCACAGCAAAGAACGTGTGAAACTAATGAAAGGGCAAGAATGGGGCATTTGGTATAACAAATACAAGGATAAACCATTTAATGCTGAAGAATTGGAACGAAAAATTATTGATTTGATTGACAATGATGAAGTGCAGAAAAAGAGTGGTATTTATCATTATCTATTGTCAGGTCAAGAAAAGCATTTGAATTTACGCGCATTTAGCGACAAAGATAAACAGAAAATGTACCAAAAACAAAATGGTGTATGTCCGCATTGCCAACAAAAATTTGAATTGTCGCAAATGGACGCAGACCATATTGTGCCGTGGTCGCAAGGTGGTAAAACCATATTAGAGAACGGACAAATGCTGTGTAAGCCATGCAATCAAACCAAATCTAATAAGTAGTTCAACATACTGCCATAAACTCATTTGGAACAAATAAAAAGTAGAAAGCCACCCATAATGGCTTTCTACTTAAAATATAATCAACACATCGTTAAAACACAGCCTTTTATTTCTGTTCATTTCAGCATAAAAAAAGAGCGGTCAATTTTGACCGCTCTTTTGCTTCATGATGTTAAGCTTACGCAAAATGACGGACTTCACCATTCCCCGCTACGTTTTCCACACAACGCGGACAAAGTGTAGGATGTTCAGGGTTCACGCCGATTTTGTCAGAATAATGCCAGCAACGTGGGCATTTTTCACCGTTAGAACGTGCAACGCTTACCGCAATGCCCTCTAACTCACTTGCAGCCACATCTGCTGGTTTGTCAGCTAATGGTTTCACTTCCGCTTTTGAGGTAATTAACACGAAACGTAATTCATTGCCTAATTGTTCTAACAATGCTCGATATTCATCGTTAGCATAAACCGTTACTTCTGCTTCTAAACCACCACCGATCACTTTGTCGTTACGGGCGATTTCTAATACACGGTTCACTTCAGAACGAACTTTAATCAGTTGTTGCCAGTAAGCATCATCTAATTTTTCATTCTCACCTAAACCAAATAAGCCTTCGTAGAATTCTTCAGTGAAGACGAATTCAGCACGTGGCGTCGCTGTTTGTGGCAAGTAGCCCCAAATTTCATCTGCCGTGAATGACAAGATTGGTGCCATCCAACGAACCAATGCTTCTGCAATGTGCCATAACGCTGTTTGGCAACTACGACGCGCAAGACTGTCTGCTTTGGTGGTGTATTGACGGTCTTTGATAATATCAAGGTAGAATGAGCCCATTTCCACAGAACAGAAACGCATTAAACGTTGTACCACAGTGTGGAATTGATAGTTATCGTACGCGTCTTTAATTTCTTTTTGTGCATCTAACGCACAAGCTACCGCCCAACGATCCAAGCTAATCATGTCTTCCGGTTTAACCGCATCACGTTGCGGATCAAAACCATTTAAGTTCGCTAATAAGAAACGTGCGGTGTTACGAATACGACGATAGCTATCCGCTGCTCGTTTTAAGATCTCATCAGAAACGGTCATTTCACCGGTATAGTCGGTAGAAGCGACCCATAAACGTAAAATATCACCACCGAATTTATCCATGACTTCTTGTGGGGTCACGATGTTACCGATAGATTTTGACATCTTACGGCCTTGACCATCTACAGTGAAACCATGGGTTAACACTTGTTTGTATGGTGCTTTATTATCTGTTGCAGTAGAAAGCATTAAAGAAGACATAAACCAACCACGGTGTTGGTCAGAACCTTCTAAATACATATCGATATCTTGACCATTAAATTCTGGACGATTCGCCACAACAGAAGAATAGGTTGATCCTGAGTCAAACCACACGTCAAGGGTATCAGGCACTTTGCGATAGGTTTCTGCATCAGCCCCTAATAATTCTTTTTCGTCTAAATCCCACCATGCTTGAATACCGGCTTTCTCTACACGTTTCGCTACTTCTTCAAGTAACTCTAAGGTACGCGGATGAAGTTCTTCGGTTTCTTTGTGCACGAATAAGGTCATCGGTACTCCCCAAGTACGTTGACGGGAAATACACCAGTCTGGGCGGTTTTCAACCATTTTCTCGATACGTGCTTGACCCCAATCTGGAATCCAACGTACACCTTTGATTTCGCCTAGTGCTTGTTGGCGTAAACCTTGTGTTTCCATACCGATAAACCATTGTGGGGTTGCACGGAAAATAATCGGGGTTTTGTGACGCCAACAGTGTGGGTAGCTGTGTTTAATTTTCTCAACTTTTAATAAGTTGCCCACTTCTTGTAATTTTTCAACAACCAATGGATTGGCTTCAAATACGCCTTTGCCCGCAAAGAATTCAGTCGTTGAAATAAATTTACCATCATTAGATACAAGACCCGCCATTGGTAAATTATATTTTTGTCCTACAATAAAGTCGTCTAAACCGTGATCCGGCGCGGTATGAACTAAACCCGTACCACCATCTGTGGTGACGTGATCGCCTAAAATCATCGGCACAGAGAAATCATAGAATGGGTGGTTAAAGCGTACTAACTCAAGCGCTTGACCTTTTACTGACCCTAAAATTTCAACCTGTTCTACACCCACCGCTTTCGCCACGGATTCCACTAATTCAGCAGCTAAAATCACACGCTCATCGCCAAGTTGTACTAAGTTGTATTCTAAGTCTGCATTTACCGCAATCGCACGGTTAGATGGCATTGTCCAAGGTGTAGTTGTCCAAATCACCGCAGATAATTTGCCATGACCTTTGCCTACTGCATTAAATTTCTCTTCAATTTCAACCGCACTTACAGCAGGGAAACGCACATAAATAGACGGAGAAACTTTGTCTTCGTATTCCACTTCTGCTTCCGCTAAAGAAGAGCCGCAATCCAAACACCAGTGCACCGGTTTTGAACCTTTGTATAAGTGGCCATTCGCAATCACTTTACCAAGTGTACGGATGATGTTTGCTTCGGTGTTGAAGTTCATCGTTAAATAAGGATTATCCCAATCGCCCAACACACCTAAACGGATAAAATCTTTTTTCTGACCTTCTACTTGTTCTGCGGCGTATTCACGGCATTTTTGGCGGAATTCAGCAGCGGTCACTTTCTCGTTTGGTTTACCCACCAAACCTTCTACTTTTAATTCAATTGGCAAGCCATGACAGTCCCAACCCGGAACATAAGGCGAATCAAAACCTAACGCCGTTTTAGATTTAATAATAATATCTTTCAGAATTTTATTCACGGCATGACCGATATGGATGTTACCGTTCGCATATGGAGGGCCATCATGCAAAATAAAGGATTTTTTACCTTTCGTCGCTTGACGGATTTTTTGATATAACTGTTTGTCATACCAATTTTTTAACATCACAGGTTCGCGTTTGGCTAAATCGCCACGCATAGGGAAACCTGTTTCAGGTAAATTTAACGTGTTTTTGTAATCAACTGTCATGTTATTTTCCAATTTTATATTTCAATATAATTCTATTTTGCGAAAAACGCTTTCGCTGTTTTTACATCCTGTTCAATTTGAGCTTTCAACGCCTCAAAAGAAGGAAATTTTATCTCATCTCGAATCTTATGGCAGAATTCCACTTCGACCATTTGTCCATAAATATTCTGAGAAAAATCAAATAAATGGACCTCTAATAATTGTATCGTACCGTTAATGGTTGGGCGTTTTCCCATGTTTGCAACGCCGTCAAAAATCTCGCCTGATTTCAACCGCACTTTCACCGCATAAACGCCTTTAACAGGGTTCACTTGGCGATGTAAGCGAACATTCGCAGTAGGAAAGCCAATGGTTCGGCCTAATTTATTGCCGTGGATCACTCGACCGAAAATACAATAAGGCTTACCGAGTAAATTTTGTGCGTGCTGTAAATCATCTTTAGCCAACGCCTCACGGATAGCGGTGCTACTGATACGTAACTCATCTAAACAGAAGGTGCGGCTGTCTTCTACTTCAAAGCCAAACTGCTTTCCGGCTTGTTGTAACATCGCAAAATTGCCTAAACGTTTCGCACCAAATTTGAAATCATCGCCAATACTGAGAAATTTCACATTTAATTTTCGTACAAGCCAATCTTCAATAAATTGTTCTGCTGGAAGATTAGCAAAAGTGCGATCAAATTTCGCGACGATGACCACATCTACACCCGCCTGAGCTAAATAATGCAACTTATCTCTTAATCGCATTAAGCGTGCGGGCGCTTTGTCGCCCATAAAATATTCGCGCGGTTGCGGCTCGAAAAGCATCACTGCCATGGGCAAATTCAGCGCATTCGCTTTCTGACGAAGATGACGCAAAATCGCCTGATGCCCCAAATGCACCCCATCAAAATTGCCAATGGTTAATGCGCACCCTGACAAATATGGCTGTGAATTATGAAGCCCACGAATTAATTGCATTACATCTTATCCAAAACACAAAAAATAATCAGTGCATTATAGCGGTAACTTAATGTTTTGTCAGTAAATGGTGTTTACGAACACCCAATAGCACCAATACACCTAAATAAACGACCGCAGCCAGTCCTATTAACCAAGCTAGCCAATAGACACGCATTAAAAATGTCATTGCTGCCCATTCTTCGATAGACGGGCAGTTATACCAAAGCAAGCCTCCCATGGCTAAGGCTGCGCCTAAAACTTTCAGAAAAAAGACCGCACTTTTACGTGAAAAATGATACACATCCTCTTTCGCTAAACCACGATAAAGCAAATAAGCATTTAAGGTTGCTGACATCGCAGAAGCAATCGCTAAGCCCACATAACTAAATGGAATCGCCAATACGTTAAAGCCCATATTGCTCACCATGGCGATGATCCCGATTTTCACGGGCGTTTTGGTGTCTTGGCGTGCGTAATAGCCATTAGCCAGGATCTTAATCAGCATAAAGCTAAGTAAACCCGCATTGAATGCCCATAAGGAATAAGAGGCTGAATGCACATCCGTTAAGGTAAAACTACCACGCATAAATAACACCAATAACATTGGTTGGGCTAACACGGCAATACCAATCGCGGCAGGCACACCGAGTAATAAAATCATTCGCACGCCCCAGTCCATGGTATTACGGAAATCCACTGCACTTTGGGAAGAATTGTCTTCTCGATTCACATGATGGCGAGCAAGCGTCGGTAAAATCACGGTGGAAATGGCGATACCAAATAGACCAAGTGGAAACTCTAATAGACGATCAGAATAATAAAGCCAACTAATAGATCCCGTCATTAAGAAACTAGCAATGACCGTATCAAGCAACAAGTTGATTTGACTTACGGAAACCCCGAACAAGGCAGGAATCATTAATCGTCGGATTTTCGCTACCCCTTCATCATGCCACGCCCATTTGGGTTTTACGAGCAAGCCCGCTTTCTTCAAGAAAGGGATTTGGAATAAAAATTGTAGTAAACCGCCTAAGAAGATCCCGATAGCAAGGGCAAGATCAGGATTATCTAATCTTGGTGCGAGGAAAAGTGCGGTCGCAATCATGGAGATATTGAGTAAAACAGGCGAAAACGACATCACGCCAAATTTACCTATCGTATTTAAAATCGCCCCAGAAAGTGCCACAAAGGTGACAAACCATAAATAAGGAAACGTGATTTTTAAGAGTAAAGACGCTTGTTCAAATTTGTGCGCATCAGGTCCGTCATTTAGCCAATCGGTAAACCATCCCATCCCAAAGATCGCCGCCACAACAGGTGATCCCACCATGGCAAGCAAGGTCACAATACTGACTAATCCACCTAGCGTACCCGATACTTTCCCGATAAATTCTCGCGTTTTAGAAAGATCGCCCGATTTTTGATATTCAGCTAATACGGGTACAAAGGCTTGAGAAAATGCCCCTTCTGCAAATAAACGACGTAAAAAGTTTGGGATACGGTTAGCGAATAAAAACACGTCTGCCGCCGCGCCTGCACCGATTAAATGGGCAATCACCACATCACGGACTAAACCTAACACACGGGACACTAATGTCATCCCACTCACGATAATGCCGGATTTTAAAAGTCGTTTACTCAAAATAGGGGTCTCTTCAAAAAAATTTGCCTTAATTGTATAGAATTTTTGTTTTTACGCTATATTCCAACGAAAAAAACTGATAAAATCCTGCCCACATCGTTTGTGTGAGCCAATAGAAAGCGCTTTTTTTAAATAACGATGCTTACTTTCGGTTGTGTCTCACCGAAATCAACACAAATTATTCATTGACAAAAGTATAAAAAATCGGCATATTCTACGCCCTTATTTTGTCATAATCATCTAACAGAAATTTTAGGAGTTTGACCTTGGCTAATATCAAGTCAGCAAAAAAACGCGCGGTTCAATCTGAAAAACGCCGCCAACACAACGCAAGCCAACGCTCTATGATGCGTACTTACATCAAAAAAGTATATGCTCAAGTAGCAGCAGGTGAAAAAGCAGCAGCTGAAGCAGCATTCGTTGAAATGCAAAAAGTTGTTGACCGTATGGCTTCTAAAGGCTTAATCCACGCTAACAAAGCAGCAAACCACAAAGCTAAATTAGCTGCTCAAATCAAAAAATTAGCGTAATTAAAGCATTAAAACAGCTTAAAAATAAAACCGCACTTTGGTGCGGTTTTTGTTTGCCGTAAACCGTCCTGCCACAAACGTCCGATAACAAGCTTGCATTCCCCCCTTTAACCTGTAAACTACCCCACAACTTAAAAATTAATCATAAAATAAACGATAAATGACCAAAAAATCTTTAAAAAAAGCGGATCCGAATTATCAAAAAGAATTAGCCAAATACGGTAATCCGATCCCAAGCAGAGACTACATTCTGCAAATTATCCGTGAAAATAATGCCCCGATGAGTCGGGAAGAAATTCTGACCGCACTTTCAATTAAAAGTGACGAACAACAAGAAGCTATGCGTCGCCGCTTACGCGCCATGGAGAATGATGGACAATTAGTTTTCACTAAACGTAAACGCTATGCCTTGCCTGAAAAATTAGATTTATTCAAAGGCATGGTCATTGGTCATCGCGAAGGCTATGGTTTTTTACAAGTCGAAGGCAAAAAAGAGGATCTCTTTATTCCTAATCACCAAATGCAACGTGTAATGCATGGTGATTTTGTATTGGCGCAACCTGCCGGCTTGGATCGTCGTGGTCGTCGTGAAGTCCGTATTGTTCGTGTACTTGAAAGTCGTAAAAAACAAATTGTCGGCCGTTTCTTCTTAGAAAATGGTTTTAGCTATGTTGTGCCTGATGACGGTCGTATCGGACGAGATATTTTAGTCCCTAATGAACACCGCAATGGTGCACGAATGGGACAAGTTGTCGTGGTTGAATTGCAAGAACGATCTGCCTCCTTTACTCAACCAGTTGGCATCATCACCGAAATTCTAGGTGACAATATGGCAAAAGGGATGGAAGTGGAAATTGCCCTTCGTAATCATGACATTCCTCACCAATTCCCAAGCGCGGTCGAAAAATACGTTAAAAAATTCACGGAAGAAGTGCCTGAAGAAGCAAAAAAAGGCCGTATGGATTTACGCAATCTTCCTCTGGTGACCATTGATGGCGAAGATGCACGTGATTTTGATGATGCCGTATATTGCGAAAAAAGTGGTAAAGGCTGGAAACTTTGGGTGGCAATTGCCGATGTCAGCTATTATGTGCGTTTACGTTCTACATTAGATACAGAAGCTTATAACCGAGGTAACTCCGTTTACTTCCCAAATCGTGTTGTGCCAATGCTGCCTGAGATTTTATCGAACGGATTGTGTTCACTGAATCCACAAGTTGATCGCTTGTGTATGGTGTGTGAAATGCACATTTCTGCCAAAGGTAAACTCACGGACTATCGTTTTTATGAAGCGGTAATGAACTCTCATGCTCGCTTAACCTATACGAAAGTCGCCGCAATTTTAGACGGTGATGATGAGCTCCGCACGCGTTATCAAGGGCTAGTGCCACATTTAGAAGAATTGCATCATCTCTATCAAGCATTACTCAAGGCCCGTAAACAACGTGGTGCTATTGATTTTGAAACCATTGAAACCAAATTTATTTTCAATGCCATGGGACGAATTGATCGCATTGAGCCTGTTGTGCGAAATGATGCCCATAAAATCATTGAAGAATGCATGATTCTCGCAAATATTGCAGCGGCAAACTTTATGGAAAAACATAAAGAGCCAGCACTCTATCGCATTCATGCCACACCGAGTGAAGAAAAACTGACGTCTTTCCGTGCATTCTTAAGCGAATGTGGTTTAAGCCTTGAAGGTGGCATGAAACCGACCACAAAAGATTATGCAAAATTGTTAGAGCGAGTGAAAGATCGCCCGGATCACGAACTCATTCAAACCATGTTGCTCCGTTCATTAAGCCAAGCGGTTTATCATGCGGATAATATCGGCCACTTTGGTTTGGCGTTAGAAGAATATGCACACTTCACTTCCCCGATTCGTCGTTATCCAGATTTAACCCTACATCGTGGGATTAAGTATTTGTTAGCGAAAGAAAAAGGTGCTAAACGTAAAACCACAGATACGGGCGGCTATCATTATTCTTTTGATGAAATGGATTTATTAGGTGATCACTGCTCAATGACCGAACGCCGTGCCGATGATGCCACTCGCGAAGTAGCAGATTGGCTGAAATGTGAATATATGCAAGATCACGTGGGCGCTGAATTTAGCGGAGTGATCTCATCTGTAACGGGCTTTGGCTTATTCGTACGTTTAGATGATTTATTCATTGACGGCTTAGTCCATATTTCTACTTTAGATAACGACTACTATCAATTTGATGCGGCAAAACAACGTTTAATCGGTGAAAATAGTGGTATGATTTATCGCCTTGGCGATAAAGTCAAAATTCGCGTGGTCACCGTTCATTTAGAACAAAAAATGGTAGATTTTAGTTTAGTCGAAAGTGCCAGAAAACCACGTCGTGTTGGCAAAACGGCAAAACAAAAAGCGAAAAAAGTCTTTAAGGAACTGCCACCTAAGGCGTCAAAGAAACGTAAAAGTGCGGTCAAAAATAAAGATGTTTCGAAGAAACCGACTAGAAAACGGAAGAAATAATATTTTTACCCAATCTCCCCTGGCCTCTCGTTGCTAAAGCGGGGAGGATAGTGACAAAAAATAATAAACAAGAGAACCCTATGTCAGAAAATATCTATGGTATCCATGCTGTAAACAGCATTTTAGCAAATAGCCCTGAACGTTTAATTGAAGTATTTGTTCTGAAAGGTCGTGAAGATAAACGCCTACAACCCTTACTCAATGAGCTCTATGCTTTAGGCATTGCGGTGCAATTTGTAAACCGTCAAACATTAGATAAAAAATCCAATGGTGAAGTGCATCAAGGTGTGATTGCTCGTGTGCAAGAAGCCAAAGAGCTGAATGAACATGATCTGGATGAACTTCTTACTCGTAAACAAAATCCACTTTTATTAGTGCTTGATGGCGTGACGGATCCCCATAACCTAGGAGCCTGTTTACGTACTGCGGATGCAGCTGGTGTGAGTGCTGTTATCGTACCAAAAGATAAATCCGCTCAGCTCACTTCTATTGCACGTAAAGTGGCTTGCGGTGCTGCGGAGACTGTGCCATTAATTCGTGTTACTAACTTAGCGCGTACTTTGCGAGATCTACAACAAAACCATAATATTTGGGTGGTGGGTACAGCTGGCGAAGCAACAGAAACCATTTACCAAAGTAAACTCACGGGTTCTCTTGCCTTAGTGATGGGGGCGGAAGGTGAAGGCATGCGTCGCCTTACGCGTGAGCACTGTGATCAGCTGATTAGTATTCCAATGGCGGGCTCAGTTTCATCCCTGAATGTTTCTGTTGCGACTGGCGTATGTTTATTTGAAATTGTGAGACAACGTCTAGCCGCCTAAAAACGCGTGAAAAAACGACCGCACTTGATATAAAAAATGCCGATAAATCATTATCGGCATTTTTATTACTTTGAAATGGTTTTCCCAAATATCATGGAAAGCACTAAAGTACATAATGCAGGCACCAACCAAGCTAATCCTTGTGAGTAAAGCGGGAAATGCGTCATGATTTGATGTAACCCTTCCGGCAACATATCTAAGTTTTTCAAGCTATCAATCAAACTAAAACAAACCGTCACAAAAATAGTGGTGTAATAGCTCAATCGAATAGAAGGCAATTTATTACGCACAAGCTGTAAAACTACCAACATAATCGCCATCGGATAAATCAAGAATAATGCTGGAATCGTGACACGGAGTAATTTTGTTAAGCCATATTGTGAAATGATTGTCGTCATTGCAGTGAAGAAAACAATCCAGAATGGATAAGAAAAACGTGTCGAAAACTTGGAGAAATAATCACCACAAGCACTGGTTACGCCCACTAATGTAGTTAAGCTTGCTAAAGTGATAATACCCGCCATAATCCAGGTTCCCGCCGTGCCGAATAAACTATTCACATAACGAGAGAAAATTTGTCCGCCATTTGTTGCGCCTTGTGCCACAGCATCAGAAGTCGCCCCTAAGTAGAATAAAGAAAAGTATAAACAACCTAATAAAACGACGGAGACAAAACCGGCTGAAATCGTATATTGAATAATCTTTTGTGGATTAGTCACATTTTTTGCAGATAATGCCCGTGCAACAATACCACCAAAAGCAATCGCGGCCAGTACATCCATCGTTTGATAACCACTAATTAATCCTGTAGTTAATGCTGAATTCTCGGCATACGCCTGCGATGGGGCTACAATCTCAGAAAGAGGTGAAACAAAAACCGTGATCCCAACAACGAGTAATAATACCAACAATGCTGGCGTCATCACTTCACCCACCGTTGAAATAATGGTACTTGGGCGAATCATGAATCCCATCGCGATAATATTAAAGATCACAGAGAAAATAAGACGTGTCGTCGCACTATCTTCAACGAACCCCAATGGTAACCATGCCATTTCATAAGCGACATTGGTAATTCGAGGCATTGCAAAGGTTGAACCGATGACTAAATAAAGAATGGTTAAAAAGGATACGCCTGCCCACTTGGGTAAGTCCTTAGTCAGTTCTTCGCCACGTCCTAACACTGACACCACAACCAATGTAATAAATGGCATGAGTACGCCTGTTATCACAAACCCTAGCGAAGCCGTTGCCCAATGGTTACCTGCGGAGTACCCCTCCATCGGTGGGAAAATAATATTTCCTGCGCCTAAAAATAAAGCAAAAATCATCATACCTAATACGATGATGTCTTTTTTTGAAAACATAAGTATTCTCGAATAAATAAATTTTAAGAATTTTACTATTAAATTGTTTTTTATTCCAAAAATGAAAATAAATTTTGTGAAATAGATCACGAAATCTATCACATTCCGATTAAATCACACATTATCCACCGCCTATTTTCCCTAAATTAGTAAATTTGTGATAGTATCCAAGCTTTATTATTTTTATTACTTTTTTAGGAGAAAATGAATGAATAAACTGAGTTTGACTCAACAAATTCAGCGTTTTTTAAAATTAGAATCAGCTGGCGGAATTTTATTACTTTTCTCAGCGGTAGTCGCAATGCTATTAGCCAACTCACCGCTTAATCAAACCTATAATGACTTTTTAAATTTACCAGTCAGCATTCAAGTAGGATCTTTTTCCATTGATAAAACCTTAATCCACTGGATTAACGATGGTTTTATGGCGGTATTCTTTGTTTTAGTGGGAATGGAAGTCAAAAAAGAATTATTTGAAGGCTCCCTTTCAAGCTATCAACAAGCGATTTTCCCTGCTATTGCAGCGGTGGGGGGAATGATCATTCCTGCCTTAGTTTATGTATTTATCGCCCAACACAATCCCGCTTTAGCCGATGGCTGGGCTATCCCAATGGCAACAGACATTGCCTTTGCTCTTGGTATCATGGCGTTATTAAGTAAACAAGTGCCACTCCCACTAAAAATCTTTTTACTTGCTTTAGCGATTATTGATGACTTAGGCGCCATTGTCGTTATTGCACTGTTTTTCTCACACGGATTAAGTGTACAAGCACTTATCTTTGCTGCGGTTGCTATTGTTGTACTTATCGCATTAAACCGCTTTAAAGTGACCGCACTTTGTGCCTATATGGTAGTGGGAACAATCTTATGGGCTTCGGTATTAAAATCAGGCGTACACGCTACCCTTGCTGGCGTTATCATCGGGTTTTGTATTCCATTGAAAGGTAAAAATGGCGAAACACCATTACACGACTTTGAGCATATTCTTGCCCCTTGGTCATCCTTTGTTATCTTGCCATTATTTGCGTTTGGCAATGCGGGTGTAAGCTTCGATGGCATTGATCTCAGCATGCTGACATCACCATTATTGCTCGCAATTTCTCTTGGCTTAATTATCGGAAAACCTCTGGGTGTATTTGGTTTCAGTTATCTTTCCGTAAAACTTGGCATTGCAAAACTTCCACAAGGCATCAACTTCAAACAAATTTTTGCCGTAGCGATTTTATGCGGTATCGGCTTCACGATGTCTATGTTCTTAGCAAGCCTAGCCTTCAACGCTGATGCCGGTGAAAGCATTAACTCCCTTTCTCGATTAGGGATCTTATTAGGTTCCACTGTTTCTGCGATTGTGGGGTATATGGCGTTGAAAGTGACTACTGCGAAAAATAAAGGGTAATCAAAACGATGGAAAAACTAACCTGTTATGTTATTTATGCTTCTGAAAAAATAGAGGGACTAAGCCATTTTTTACATTGCTCCACTGACTCTCATGTTATTCCTATTCCTGCAGTAACTAAAGAACAGGTTAGCTTACTCGGTAATTCTTCAGCCTTATTTAATTTAAAGAAAGCGGAAGAACTACTTGATCGCACTCCCAATAACAAAGAAATCGCCCATACGCTATCTCATATTCAGTGCTGGAAAGCTATTACTGAAAATGAACAGCTACAAGATAATGATTTTGCTTTAATTGCTGAAAGTGAAATACACCCTGTTGAAAACTTCATTAAGCATGCTATCCATTATGCCAATAAATATTCCTCTTATGGAATTATCAAATTACAGCATGATGGTGAGGGTCGTTCTGGAGAGCGTTTATTTCAAATAGGTGATGAGCCTTATGCTTTAATTTATGGCGATATTAACCAATACAACTATGGTTGTTCGCTTTATCTCATCCGCAAAAATGTCGCAAAAAAATTGACCGCACTTTTAAGTGAAACAAAACCCTACTGGCTTGCAGATCAATTCACCGTGTTCCATGAACCTCAAAATATTGCTCAATCCTGTTATCTATTAGGGGGAAACCCTACCTCAAATAGACAAGATAAGATTGAAAATCCGCTGTTTAGTATCATTGTGCCAATTTATAATGTTGAACGCTACCTCGAGCAATGTATTGAATCTGTCTTAGCACAAGATTATCAGAATTATGAACTGATTCTAGTTGATGATGGTTCGCCTGATAACTCCATCGATATCTGCACTAAATATGCAAAACAATATTCTAATATCGTTTTTATCCATAAAATTAACGGTGGACTATCTGATGCAAGAAACGCAGGTATTAAACTTGCTCGTGGCGAGTACTTAATGTTTTTAGATAGTGATGATTATTGGGAAGGAACAAGTATTCTTTCTGATCTTTCTAAGATTTCAGAAGAAAATCCTGATCTTATTATTTATGATCTCACTTTCAGATACAAAGATAACAAAAAAGAATATTACCCAATTTCTAAAGAGGGGCTAACAGGCGATTATATTGTTGACTTTTATACTTTAACTAGCAGAAACATATTTAGACCTTCCGCATGTAATAAGGTCGTCAAAAGAAAAATCATCATGGATAATCAACTCTTTTTTCCAAAAGGAAAAAACCATGAAGATTTAGATTGGAGCTTTAATCTCGCTCCATACATTTCAAGCTATGCACTATATGACAGCTATTTCTACATATATAGAGCTAAGCGACTTGGTTCAATCACTGAGTTTGTCAAACCTAAAAATACTAAAGATTTAATAGATATTGTGCTTGAAAAGCTACAAATGATAAAAAATATGCATGACTCCCCTTTATCTAAAGGTCTATATCAATACTTAGTTAAACAAAAGCAATTCGTTTATGATTCTTTCACATTATTATCTGAAGAACATAAAAAAATATATGAAAATGAATTTCATGAATTAAAGAAATCATTAGAAGATATTGATAAATAAAATGACATATTAAAAAATCCCTTAGCACTTGATAAGGGATTTTGCTAATTTAACTAAGAGAATAATCGTTTCAGCGCCTTCTCATACAAATAAATATTCATTGGATTTGTCGGTAATAGAGAATCCAAATATTCATTGGCTCTTTTCACATATTCTTCATGATGCTTATCATGATTATCAATCACATCTAATAACACTTTTGCACCTTCAAAGGCATCGAATTGATCATAATAGTAACCTACACCTTTCGGAATCAGTTTTGAATTATGAATAAATGGATACCCCCCATATAAAGCATCGTTATAAGCATAATTCAAACCATTTTCCCACTGATGGCTAAGCACAATATCGACATAACGAGCTAAAAAGTCTGGCATTTGGTAACGACCTTCCACTGTCATTATGCCGTCTTTCACAAGATCGGTTCGTCCAATAAAATTAAAGAATGTTGGATTATCTTTTTTATCATAAGTATTACACATATAAACATTCTTAATTTTTTCTGGTGCTTCTCTATATGCTTGTTCAGCGATAAGAATTGGCGTAAAGCTTGTTTTCACCACGTTAATATTCGCTTCGAAAGATGCAATTCGTTTTGCCTTCTGATCTGAATTAGGTTTATAGCCAAATTCTAAATCATTCTGCTCTCTAATGTGTTTAATAACTTGATCACAAAATACTGGTGACCAAATTGCAGGCACAACATAAGCAGGACAACGATACATGATCGAAAAATAAGATTTACAGGTATTTTCATGTTGTGGAATCATCCAAACTGCATCAAATAACGTACCATTAAATACTCGAGTTGCCTCTTTATTAAAAAGGAAATTTTCCATATCCATAATGAAATCATTCCCCATTTTATAGCAAGCAACTTTACCACCATGCTTGTGCATACGGCTAACTTGATGGGGTTCAATAACTAATGTACCTTCAATCAATACATCTAATTGATCAATGACATCTTCAACATAAGCATATTTAAGGTTCAATCCATCTAACATAAAACCGCTAGGAGGGGTTGTTCGCTTTTCTGGTCCCCAAGACACTAAAACCACATCATCTACAATATCTGAATGTTGAAATAAATGATAAAGATGAATCACGTTTTGGTTCGCACCATTTGCCCAAATATCTGTGACCTTAGACTCTAAATTAAAGGTGATCCCAATTTTATATTTACGCATAATTCTTTTCCTTTTTTATTATTTAAATCATCTAAAAGTGCGGTCAAAAATAAACTTATTTTCAAATAACTTAAATAATAAAAATCACTCGGATATTCCTACCCGAGTGATTTATCTAGTTTAGTCGATCATTACCATTGATAACCTACACCGGCACCAACATTATAATCACCTTGTGTAGTTGCTGCACCACTCACTTTAAAGATAACTTTATTGTTATCACTCGCACGTGAGTAACCTACTGCAACAGCACTTTCACCTTTGTAGTTACCTACTCCAAGGCCTACCATTGAACCACCTGGTTTAGTCACTTGTGGAATATTCGCTGCGGCGGTTGCCCCTGCGATACCACCACGAAGTTTCTTATCAGTTTTCTTCAATTCGCTACGAACTGCTCCGACAGAACGATCAACATATTGTTTATTCGTCGCATCCGTAGCACGGACCGGATCTGCCACATTAGTGATTCGGCGTTCATTACCAACTGAACCAACTGAAACGGTATTTGCTTCATTTGCTACAGAGCCTTGACCTAATGCCACAGAGTTAGTTGCTGTCGCCTTCGCGCCTTGACCCACAGCTGTTGAGTTTTTACCTGAAGCTTGTGAGTTATTGCCTAACGCAGTGCCATTCTCGCCACTTGCATTTGCACCATAGCCAACAGCTGTTGCATCTTTACCTTTCGCTTTCGCACTATCACGTTTGCTGGTGTTATCTGCTGCAAATGCTGTTTTGCCATCTTTACTGATCAAGCCTGAGTCTTCAATACGTTTCGCTGAGCTTTCCGCTGCAGTTGCAGAAGAACGTGCCGCAGTTGCTGATGAACCCGCTGCTGTCGCTGAAGAACCCGCAGCTGTTGCAGATGAACCTGCAGCTGTTGCTGATGAACCTGCTGCGGTTGCTGAGCTTTCAGCTGCCGTTGCAGATGAACCCGCTGCTGTTGCTGAGCTTTCAGCTGCCGTTGCTGATGAACCCGCCGCCGTTGCAGAAGAACCCGCCGCTGTTGCAGATGAGCCTGCTGCGGTCGCTGAAGAACCCGCTGCTGTTGCTGAAGAACCCGCTGCTGTTGCTGAACTTTCAGCCGCTGTAGCTGATGAACCAGCAGCCGTTGCTGAAGAGCCCGCTGCAGTCGCTGAAGAACCTGCTGCGGTTGCTGAGCTTTCAGCTGCCGTTGCAGATGAACCCGCTGCGGTCGCTGAAGAGCCCGCTGCTGTTGCTGAAGAACCTGCTGCAGTCGCTGATGAGCCTGCTGCAGTTGCTGAAGAACCCGCTGCGGTTGCTGATGAGCCAGCTGCAGTCGCTGATGAGCCCGCTGCAGTTGCTGAACTTTCAGCCGCTGTAGCTGATGAGCCAGCCGCTGTTGCAGAAGAACCTGCTGCAGTCGCTGAAGAACCTGCTGCGGTTGCTGATGAGCCAGCCGCTGTTGCTGATGAACCTGCTGCTGTCGCTGAAGAACCCGCAGCTGTTGCTGATGAACCTGCTGCAGTTGCTGAGCTTTCAGCTGCCGTTGCAGATGAGCCTGCCGCTGTTGCTGATGAACCTGCTGCTGTCGCTGAAGAGCCCGCTGCAGTCGCTGAACTTTCAGCAGCTGTTGCTGATGAACCTGCTGCTGTCGCTGAAGATTCCGCCGCTATTGCAGATGAGCCTGCTGCGGTTGCAGAAGAACCCGCTGCGGTTGCTGAACTTTCAGCCGCTGTAGCTGATGAACCAGCAGCCGTTGCTGATGAGCCCGCTGCCGTTGCAGAAGAACCCGCTGCAGTCGCTGAACTTTCAGCCACTGTTGCTGATGAACCCGCCGCTGTTGCAGAAGAACCCGCAGCTGTTGCAGATGAACCTGCAGCTGTTGCTGATGAGCCCGCTGCAGTCGCTGAAGATTCTGCTGCCGTTGCAGAAGAACCCGCCGCTGTTGCAGATGAACCTGCAGCTGTTGCTGATGAGCCCGCTGCAGTCGCTGAAGATTCTGCTGCCGTTGCAGAAGAACCCGCCGCTGTTGCAGAAGAACCCGCAGCTGTTGCAGATGAACCCGCCGCTGTTGCAGAAGAACCCGCTGCAGTCGCTGAAGATTCCGCCGCTGTTGCAGATGAGCCTGCCGCTGTCGCTGAAGAACCCGCCGCTGTTGCAGAAGAACCCGCAGCTGTTGCTGAAGAGCCCGCTGCTGTTGCAGAAGAACCTGCTGCAGTCGCTGAAGAACCTGCTGCGGTTGCTGATGAGCCAGCTGCCGTTGCTGAAGAACCTGCTGCGGTCGCTGAACTTTCAGCCGCTGTTGCTGATGAACCCGCAGCTGTTGCAGATGAACCTGCAGCTGTTGCTGATGAACCTGCTGCGGTTGCTGAACTTTCAGCCGCTGTTGCTGATGAACCAGCAGCCGTTGCTGAAGAGCCCGCTGCAGTCGCTGAACTTTCAGCCGCTGTTGCTGATGAACCTGCTGCTGTCGCTGAAGATTCCGCCGCTGTTGCAGATGAGCCTGCTGCGGTTGCAGAAGAACCCGCTGCCGTTGCTGAACTTTCAGCTGCGGTTGCAGATGAGCCTGCCGCTGTCGCTGAAGAACCTGCTGCTGTTGCAGAAGAACCCGCAGCTGTTGCTGATGAACCTGCTGCTGTCGCTGAAGATTCCGCCGCTGTTGCAGATGAGCCTGCTGCTGTTGCAGATGAGCCCGCTGCAGTTGCTGAAGAACCCGCCGCAGTTGCTGAAGAGCCCGCTGCAGTCGCTGAACTTTCAGCAGCTGTTGCTGATGAACCTGCTGCTGTCGCTGAAGATTCCGCCGCTGTTGCAGATGAGCCTGCTGCGGTCGCTGATGAACCCGCTGCGGTTGCTGAAGATTCTGCTGCCGTTGCAGAAGAACCCGCTGCGGTTGCTGAAGATTCTGCTGCCGTTGCAGAAGAACCCGCCGCTGTTGCAGAAGAACCTGCTGCGGTTGCTGAACTTTCAGCCGCTGTTGCTGATGAGCCCGCTGCGGTCGCTGATGAACCCGCTGCGGTTGCTGAAGATTCTGCTGCCGTTGCAGAAGAACCCGCAGCTGTTGCAGATGAACCTGCAGCTGTTGCTGATGAGCCCGCTGCTGTCGCTGAACTTTCAGCCGCTGTTGCTGATGAACCCGCTGCGGTTGCTGAAGATTCTGCTGCCGTTGCAGAAGAACCCGCCGCTGTTGCAGATGAACCTGCAGCTGTTGCTGATGAGCCCGCTGCGGTTGCAGAAGAACCCGCTGCTGTTGCTGAACTTTCAGCCGCTGTAGCTGATGAACCAGCAGCCGTTGCTGAAGAGCCCGCTGCAGTCGCTGAACTTTCAGCCGCTGTAGCTGATGAACCAGCAGCCGTTGCTGAAGAGCCCGCTGCAGTTGCTGAACTTTCAGCTGCCGTTGCAGAAGAACCCGCCGCTGTTGCAGATGAACCTGCCGCTGTTGCTGATGAGCCCGCCGCTGTTGCAGAAGAACCTGCTGCGGTTGCTGATGAGCCTGCTGCTGTCGCTGAAGAACCCGCAGCTGTTGCAGATGAACCTGCAGCTGTTGCTGATGAACCTGCTGCAGTCGCTGATGAACCAGCAGCCGTTGCAGAAGAGCCCGCTGCTGTCGCTGATGAGCCCGCTGCGGTTGCTGATGAACCTGCAGCTGTTGCTGAAGAACCCGCTGCTGTTGCTGAGCTTTCAGCCGCTGTTGCTGAAGAGCCTGCTGCTGTTGCTGATGAGCCTGCTGCAGTTGCTGATGAGCCCGCTGCAGTTGCTGATGAACCTGCTGCGGTCGCTGAGCTCTCTGCTGCAGTCGCTGATGAGCCTGCTGCCGTTGCTGATGAACCCGCCGCAGTTGCAGAAGAACCTGCTGCAGTTGCTGAACTTAACGCTGCTGATGCTGCGCTTGCAATTTTACTTAAATTGCTGTTAACCACTTCTGCAGCTGATGTTGCTGTTGATGCTGCAGCAGAAGCTAAAGATACAGCACTGCTTGCACTTGAAGCTGCTGTTTTCGCTGTTTCGTTTGTTTTATCTAATTGCGAAGTCACTGCATAAAGTTGTGAACCATTGATCGCTTCAGTTGAAGTATCAGAAATATTTCCTGCCGCAACATTGATCAATTTACGCTCATTACCTACTGCACCAACGCTTACAAAGCTTCCTTTACCTGAAACAGTACCTTTAAAGCCACTATAAGTTAAATTACCTACAGTTGCTGAAGTTACATTTTCAACAGTATGAGAACCTGTAGTGGTTGAATGGTTACCTAAAACAACGGCATTATCTAAATCGGCTGCGATTTCAATATCATTACCAATTACGGTTGTGCCATTAGCCTTGATCTTATTGTTATGGCCAATAACGGTATTATTTTTCTTACCATCGGCGATGTTATTTCCCACACCAATTGCAATACCGTTACTTGTGCCATTGCCAATCAGATTATACACCCCTAAAGCAGTACCATTAGTTACATTCTCACCAACCCATGTACGCGCACCAACAGATGTACCATTTGTTGTGTGGTTATCCACACCTGCATAATGACCTAACGCTGTACCGTCATTCGTATTCGGACGAACATAGCTTCTTGAACCTACAACGGTTGCATTAACAGAGTCCTTACCAGCCGCAGAGAATTGTCCCACTACAGTCGCATTCACTGAGTTTGCTTCTGCCACAGAGTTAGAACCTAACACGGTTGCATTTGTGGAGTTAGTTTGTACACTTGAGTTTTTACCAATAACAGTTGCATTCGCTGAATCTGTTGAAACACTGCTACCTGAACCAATCACGATTGCATCTTCAGATGCAGCTGAAGACTTATATCCCATAACAATCGAACCAGCCGCGGCTGTGGTGGTGGTTGCTTCTACACCAGCTGCAATAGAATTTAAGCCTTGTGCACCACCTGCTAAACCAACTTTATCACTGTTAGATGTTAATGCATCGGTTGAACCGGCAGCATTAGAACCGTTATTTACGTGGAAATAATTAGTGGTATTTAATGATTGATTTACTGCGTTTAACGCTGCATTTGCAGTTGTGTTGGCCGTGTTCGCGGTTGTATTCGCTGCATTAGCTGTTGTGTTAGCTGTATTCGCAGTTGTATTGGCTGCGTTAGCTGTTGTGTTAGCTGTATTCGCAGTTGTATTGGCTGCGTTAGCCGTTGTGTTAGCTGTATTCGCAGTTGTATTGGCTGCATTAGCTGTTGTGTTAGCTGTATTCGCAGTTGTATTGGCTGCATTAGCTGTTGTGTTAGCTGTATTCGCAGTTGTATTGGCTGCGTTAGCTGTTGTGTTAGCTGTATTCGCAGTTGTATTTGCGGTATTAGCTGTTGTATTGGCTAAGTTCGCAGTTGTATTCGCTTTGTTAGCCGTTGTGTTGGCTGTGTTCGCGGTTGTATTTGCAATTGTTGCGGTACTTAATGCTGCGGTTGCAGTACTTGCTGTTGTATTTAAAACAGATACAACTTGATAAAGCTGTGAACCGTTAATCGCATCTGTAGAATTTGCACTGATTAATCCTGCTGAAACATATTGAACCTGTCTAGCTGCAGTGCTGTTACCTACTGCCAAAACAGCAGTTCCACTCGATTTGCCATTATTACCGACTTCAACTCCACCTACTTTAATCGAAGTTAATGAGTTTCTAGCACCAGTCACAGAACCCGCACCTAAAGCTACATCAGACAAATTTTTTGCATTTGCGCCATTACCAATAGCAACGGAATCATTAGATGTGGCATTTGCTGTCGAACCCAAGGCAATAGAATCTGTTCCTGCAGCTGAAGCATTCTGACCAATAGCTGTTGTATTCGTATTTGTTGCTTTTGCTAAAAAACCAATTGCAGTCGCTTGAGCTCCCGTAGCATTTGCAGATGTACCAAATGCTGATGCTCCACGCCCTGATGCAGCAGTATTATTACCCACCGCAGTTGCAATAATAGCCGCATTTGCATTATTACCGATAGCAGTCGCACCTATATTGCTAGCATTTGAATTTCGACCAACTGCAATTGCATTCTCTTGAATTGCGTTAGCGCTATCACCAATAGCTAGACTAGAATTTCCTAAAGCCTTAGAATCAGAACCAATTGCTATAGCAGCGAGTTCAGTTGCAGTCGTACTATTCGGCCCAGCAGAAATAGCTATTGCTTTTTGACCTGAAGCGGCTGCATTTGTACCTAAAGCAGTTGCAGTATAAGCTGAGGCACTTGCATTATTACCGATAGCCAAGGTAGATTCAGCCAATGATTTAGAATCTGAACCGATTGCAATGGCTTTCTTCCCAGTCGCATTTGCATTTGCCGCAAGGGCAACTGCATTATTTCCATTTGAAACTGCTTCCGACCCAATTGCAATAGCACCATTTCCAGTTGCCGTTGTATCTTTACCACCTGAAGCAATAGCTATTGTACCTAATGAAGAAGACTTCGCTTTATTACCTAAGGATGTGCTATTAGCCACTGCTTTAGCTTCATTACCAACAGCTACACCATCAGCTGCAGCATTAGCTAAACGACCTATAGCAACAGCTTCAGTTTGAGCATTTGAATTCGAACCAATTGCTACTGCATCTTGCCCATTAGCCACAACAGTATGACCAATTGCAATACCCTTTACTCCACCTGTTGCTCTTGATGCTGCACCCACAACAATAGAACCAGGGGCATCCGTCCAACTTCCGCCACCAATTGCAATTGCTTGAGAACGACCATAGGTGTTACCCTCAGGAATTGCTGCATATGCAATACTTGTTACATCTAAAAGCAGTAAAGACAATGCCGATAATTTAAAAACTTTGCCTAATGAGGACTTGCTTTCCCCGTGCGTGTCAGATGATGATTTCACCTGTCCTTTCGCTAATTCAGACGTCACTACCAACGACTGTGTAGTACGATTCCAAATTACTTTAAAAATCTTATTCATGGAATATAAAATCCTTCTTTATAAATTTAACAGAATAAATAATACGCTTGATAAAACACACACTAAGCGCAACCTAACAGGTCATTTTGCCCGAGAAGGCTTATAAAGACTAGCTCAAACAAATCCGACCAGTCTGGAAAATCAAGTAAAAATACTTGAAAAAACAACCGCACTTTTCAGCTATTTTTACTTTTATATTCAAAAACTATAACAAAATCCCACTCTCTGCTTTGGTAAAATTCATTACAAACAAGCTCTTATAAGTGCGAACATGATATTCACCGGTTAGAACGCGACGGGTAAACGAATGGTAACTTTCCATGCTTTCAGCGTGAATAAGCAGCATAAAATCATAATCTCCGGAAATTTCATAACAGCTCACCACATCGGTTTCTTGTCGCATTTTCCGTTCAAATAACTCTTGAAAGCGGGAATGTTGGTTGTCCATTTCCACCATCACAAAAACACTGATGCCTCTACCCACTGCCTTTGGCGATACCACTGCCACTTGTTTGGTAATAACACCTTTTTCTGTCAGTAATTGAATTCGACGCTGACAGGTTGCTACCGAGCTATGCACTTTTTCCGCGAGCTCTTTCAATGGCAAAGTCGCATCTTGTTGGAGGATATTTAAAATATCCCGATCTAATTTATCTAATTCCATTTTTAATCCTTGAAAATAAATGCAAAACAATTCCAATATTTGAGAAAAATAATCACAAATCATTTTATATTGAGAAAATTTACCACACTAGACTTTTATAATGAAGCTATTCAACGTAAGGAAGTAATGAAGATGGCTCAAGGTATTTTTCTCGGCATCATCTCGCAATTTTTATTTGGCCTGCTGTATTTGTTCAGTTTATGGCTACAGCCACTTAGCGGCACAGATGTGTTTGCTTGGCGAATGGTGATGATGGTCTTCGGGTTATTTTTAATTATCTTCCCTACAGTGGGTTGTCGTTCATTATCAAAATTAGTCAATGAAACCTTAGGCAAAGACAAAAAACATTGGATGTTGTTTTTGCTCGGCACACTCGATGCCGGCAGCCAATTCTGGTTATTTATGTGGGCGCCCGTTAATGGCGAAGGGGTAAACATCGCTATGGGATATTTTTTATTCCCATTAGTGATGGCATTACTTGGACGCATTTGGCTGAAAGAAACTCTTTCTACCATTCAAATTATCGCTTTATGTATTGCTGCCTGCGGTGTGGCACATGAGCTTTGGCACAATCAAACCTTTTCATGGAGCAGTCTCTGGGTTTGCCTAGTGTATCCCTATTATTATTTAAGCCGTAAAGCCATGAAGATTCCTGCATTGCAAGGGATAACACTTGATGTGTGCTTCATTGCTGTTCCTTGCCTCATTTATTTGATCATACAAGAACATCAATTTTCTTTTGTAATCAGTGAAAGCCGATATTGGTATTTATTGCCTGCACTAGGTTTAGTGAGTGCAATCGGTTTGTCTGCCAATTTAAAATCGAGCCAACAAATTCCGGTCAGTGTGTTCGCCGTGCTCAGTTATCTCGAACCTACATTGCTCTTTTTAATTGCGATATTTTGGCTCAACACACAAGTTTCCCCTTCCGATTACTTCACTTATGTGCCGATTTGGACCAGTTTGATTTTGCTAGGCGTAAATGGCTTAATGAAAAAACGTCATTAAAATTGACCGTACTTTTATCTCAACAAGTGCGGTCATTCTTGAAATAATTCTAATTCACGTTCATAATGAACGAACATTCATATTTTATAGACTGAAGCCTTTTTTACTTCAGCATTTTCTCATAAGGCTCGCATTATGTCCGATCAACAAACAGATACACCAACTTCCTCAAATAATAAATCTCAAAAACGTAAAAAAGGGCTTTCCATTTTTATTCTTTTGCTTCTTCTGATTGCAATCGGTTCTGCAGCTTATTGGTTTTTCTTTATTAAAGGCTTTGAAGAAACCGAAGATGCCTATGTGAGTGGCAATCAGGTGATGGTCTCAGCGCAGGTAGCGGGAAATATTTCGAAAATTAATGTCGATAATATGGATCCCGTACAAGCCGGTGACGTGTTATTAGAGCTGGATGATACCAATGCCAAATTAAGTTTTGAGCAAGCTAAAAGTAATTTAGCCAATGCGGTTCGCCAAGTTTCACAACTGAATTACACCGTAAAACAATTAAAATCCGCCGTTCGTGCGAATGAAATTACCCTTGCTCAAGCGCAAGGAAACTTAAACCGTCGTGTGCAATTAGTCAAAGATGGCGCAATAGATAAAGAATCATTCCAACACGCCAAAGAAGCGGTTGAACTCGCCAAAGCAAACTTAACGACTTCACAAAACCAACTTGAGGCAAATCAAGCGTTATTATTAGATGGTCCGTTAAGTGAACAGCCGCAAATTCAAAGTGCGGTCAGTAATTTGAAACAAGCTTGGTTGAATTTAGAACGTACGAAAATCCGCAGTCCAATTAAAGGCTATGTGGCTCGTCGCAATGCGCAAGTAGGACAGGCAGTTTCTGTTGGTGGCGCTTTAATGGCAGTCGTAACCACGGATCAAATGTGGTTAGACGCCAACTTCAAAGAAACACAATTAACCCATATGCGCATTGGTCAACCGGTTAAAATTCACTTCGATCTCTACGGAAAAGATAAAACCTTTGATGGTAAAGTTGTCGGAATTGAAATGGGTACGGGCAGTGCATTCTCATTATTACCCACTCAAAATGCGACGGGGAACTGGATCAAAGTGGTGCAACGCGTGCCTGTGCGTATTCAATTAGATCCTCAACAACTGGCTGAAAACCCATTACGTATTGGACTTTCTGCCACCGTGAAAGTGGATGTGAGTGATAGCCAAGGCGAAACCTTGCGTAACCAAGCACCAACCACAACGCTTTATTCCACCAATGTGCTGCAATATGATGAAAGTGCGGTCAATAATTTGATCGAATCCATTATTCGCGACAATAGCTATTAGGTTTCACGATGTCGCAATCTCATTTTACGCCGGTACAAGGCGGTGCACTGGTTATTCTCACGTTAGCACTCTCGCTTGCCACTTTTATGCAGGTGTTGGATTCCACCATCGCTAACGTTGCCATTCCTACTATTGCAGGTGATTTAGGGGCTTCATTCAGCCAAGGCACATGGGTCATCACTTCGTTCGGTGTAGCCAATGCGATCTCAATTCCTATCACCGGTTGGCTGGCAAAACGTTTCGGTGAAGTGCGGTTATTTTTAATCTCAACCTTACTTTTCGTCCTTGCTTCTTGGCTTTGTGGTATTTCACATAGTTTGGAAATGTTGATTATTTGCCGCGTCCTCCAAGGTGCGGTAGCCGGTCCAATCATCCCTCTTTCGCAAAGTTTATTACTCAATAACTATCCGCCTAAAAAACGCGGCATGGCACTGGCATTTTGGTCAATGACTGTGGTAGTCGCTCCTATTTTCGGGCCCATTTTAGGCGGTTGGATCAGCGATAACATTCATTGGGGTTGGATCTTTTTCATCAATGTTCCCATTGGATTGGCTGTCGTCTTAATGAGTTGGAAAATTCTAGGTAATCGAGAAAGCCAAATATCTCATCAACCTATTGATACTGTTGGGCTTGTTTTACTGGTTCTCGGCGTAGGCTGTTTACAATTAATGCTGGATCAAGGTAGAGAGCAAGATTGGTTTAATTCAACGGAGATTATTGTTCTCACCGTGATTGCGGTTGTGTGTTTGATCGCCCTCACTATTTGGGAACTGACGGATGACAATCCCGTTGTAGATATTTCACTTTTCAAATCACGCAACTTTAGCGTAGGCTGCCTTTCAACTAGTCTCGCTTTTTTAGTGTATTTGGGATCGGTTGTACTTATCCCACTTCTACTCCAACAAGTTTATGGCTACACCGCGACTTGGGCAGGGCTCGCAGCCGCCCCAGTGGGATTATTCCCGATTTTACTTTCGCCAATCATCGGTAAATTAGGGCATAAAATTGATATGCGAATTTTAGTCACAATCAGCTTTATGGTTTATGCCCTGACCTTTTATTGGCGAGCTGTGACCTTTGAGCCTGAAATGACCTTTGCCGATGTTGCCTTGCCACAATTTGTGCAAGGTTTAGCGGTTGCTTGCTTCTTTATGCCGCTGACCACAATTACGCTCTCGGGTTTACCACCCGAAAAAATGGCTTCGGCGTCGAGTTTATTTAATTTCCTTCGAACCCTTTCCGGCTCAATAGGCACATCTCTCACGACATTTATGTGGTATAACCGTGAAGCTGTGCATCATACTCAACTCACGGAAGCGATTAATCCATATAACCCAATCTCCCAACAGTTTTTCCAAACGATGGCAAGTTTTGGTTTAAACGAACAACAAACAGCATCATATCTTGCCAGACAAATCACCGCTCAGGGCTTTATTATTGGCGCTAATGAGATTTTCTGGTTATCGGCAATTACTTTCCTAGCATTATTCATTATCGTCTGGTTCGCCAAACCGCCTTTTGGAAATCGCCATTAAAAAACTTCAAAAAAATAACCGCACTTTGATGATGCTCAAAAGTGCGGTCGTTTTTTCTAGCCTTTTGCTAAGATGTCTTTTAGGAATCTCGCGGTGTGCGAGCCTTTGACTTTAGCGACCTCTTCCGGTGTGCCTGTCGCGATGATTTGACCACCGCCACTGCCCCCTTCTGGACCAAGATCCACAATCCAGTCTGCGGTTTTGATCACATCTAAGTTGTGTTCGATCACCACGATAGTATTGCCTTGATCGCGCAAGCGATGTAACACTTCGAGAAGTTGTTTAATATCGGCGAAATGCAGTCCTGTTGTCGGTTCATCCAAAATATAAAGGGTTTTACCGGTATCACGTTTTGAAAGCTCCGTTGCTAACTTAACACGTTGTGCCTCACCACCTGAAAGTGTGGTAGAAGACTGACCTAAACGAATATAAGACAAGCCTACATCAATTAGGGTTTGCAATTTACGCGCAATCATTGGGATGGCATCAAAAAACTCGCGCGCTTCTTCCACCGTCATATCTAACACTTGGTGAATAGTTTTACCTTTGTATCGGATCTCTAAGGTTTCACGGTTATAGCGTTTACCTTTACATTGATCACAAGGTACATACACATCCGGCAAGAAATGCATTTCAACTTTCAGCACGCCATCACCTTGGCATGCTTCACAACGACCACCGCGTACGTTAAAGCTAAAACGTCCTGGATTATAACCACGCGCACGCGCCTCTGGTACGCCCGCAAATAATTCACGAATTGGGGTAAATAACCCCGTGTAAGTCGCTGGATTAGAACGCGGTGTACGACCAATTGGACTCTGGTTAATATCGATCACCTTGTCGAAATATTCCAAGCCTTCAATCGATTTATAAGGTGCAAAACTTGTTTTCTCTGCACGATTTAAGGCATTTTGAGCCAATGGGAATAAAGTATCATTAATTAGCGTTGATTTACCTGAACCTGATACCCCCGTAATACAAGTAAATAAGCCCACTGGGATCTCTAAATTCACACCTTTCAGATTATTCCCTGCCGCACCTTTTAATTTTAGAAGTTTGCTTTTATCAAGTGCGGTTCGTTTTTTCGGAATTTCGATTTTTTCTTCACCCGATAAGAACTTACCCGTAATCGAATTCGGGTTCGCCATAATTTCTTTGGCTGTCCCCTGAGCAATCACTTGACCACCGTGTACACCTGCTCCAGGGCCAATATCAATAATATGATCGGCTTCTCGAATGGCATCTTCATCATGTTCCACCACAATTACGGTGTTGCCCAAATTACGCAGATGAATCAGCGTATTTAACAGACGTTCATTATCACGTTGGTGTAAACCGATAGAAGGCTCATCCAACACATACATGACGCCTACTAAGCCCGCACCAATCTGACTCGCAAGACGAATACGTTGTGCTTCACCGCCCGAAAGGGTCTCGGCTGAGCGAGAGAGGGAAAGATAATTCAACCCCACATTCACTAAGAATTCTAACCGCTCTTTGATCTCTTTCAGAATTTTTTCCGCAATTTGTGCTTTTTGACCCGTTAAGGTGAGCCCTTGGAAAAACTCAAGACTTTCACCAATGCTTTTCTCTGAAATTTGTGGCAAGTTAATGCTGCCAATATACACGTTACGAGCTTCTGGACGAAGACGCGAGCCGCCACAATCTGCACAAGGTCGGTTACTGATATTTTTCGCCAATTCTTCGCGCACAGACATAGATTCTGTTTCTTTATAACGGCGCGCCATGTTATTCAAAATCCCTTCAAAAGGATGTTTGCGGATCACCACATCGCCACGGTCGTTCATATATTGGAATTCAATTTCTTCCTTGCCTGAACCGTGCATCACTATATCTTTAATTTTTTGTGGCAAATCTTCGTATGGCGTTTCAATATCAAATTTGTAGTGTTTCGCCAACGAGGTAAGCATTTGATAGTAATAGAAATTGCGACGATCCCAACCTTTTACCGCACCGCCTGCAAGAGAAATACTTTCATTTTGTACCACACGGCTTTCATCGAAGAACTGCTGAACACCTAAGCCATCACAAGTCGGGCACGCCCCTGCCGGGTTATTAAATGAGAATAAGCGAGGCTCTAATTCTGGTACGGAATAGCCACAATGTGGACAAGCAAAATTCGCCGAGAAAACCAATTCTTCAGCGTTAGGATTATCCATATCTGCCACAACCGCTGTACCACCAGAAAGCTCCAAAGCCGTTTCAAAGGATTCTGCCAAACGTGTGGCTAAATCTGACCGCACTTTAAAACGATCTACTACCACTTCAATGGTATGTTTTTTCTGTAAAGCAAGTTCTGGTGGATCGGATAAATCACAGATTTCACCATCAATTCTTGCGCGAATATAACCTTGTGCCGCTAAACTATCTAACAACTTAACGTGCTCACCTTTACGGTTTTTCACCACGGGCGCAAGCAACATCATTTTGCTTTCTTCTGGCAGACTTAAAACTTTATCCACCATTTGGCTGATGGTTTGTGCCGTTAATGGCACATCATGATCAGGACAACGAGGCTCCCCTACGCGAGCAAACAGCAAACGCAGGTAATCATAAATTTCGGTGATAGTCCCCACGGTTGAACGCGGGTTATGAGAAGTGGATTTTTGCTCAATAGAAATCGCCGGCGACAAGCCCTCAATCGAATCCACATCTGGTTTCTCCATCAAAGAAAGGAACTGACGCGCGTAAGCAGAAAGCGATTCCACATAACGGCGCTGCCCTTCCGCATAAAGCGTATCAAATGCTAAAGAAGATTTGCCCGAACCGGACAAGCCTGTAATCACAATTAATTTATCGCGCGGAATGGTTAAATTGATGTTTTTGAGGTTGTGGGTTCTTGCCCCACGAATGTCGATAGTATCCATAAAAAAAGCGATTGCCTTAAGAAAATAAATTCAAAAATTGCGACCATTATCGCATATTTCAATATCTGTGCAAATATCCAGTTAATTTTTATGGATCTTTTGTTTCTTTTAAGGCAAAATAGCCAAAATTTTTCACCTTATTTCTAAAATATAGAGGATTCTATGGCAGGTATTAATAAAGTAATCATCGTGGGTAATTTAGGTAATGATCCTGAAATCCGCACGATGCCAAATGGCGAAGCAGTAGCAAATATCAGCGTGGCAACAAGTGAAAGCTGGACAGATAAAAACACAGGAGAACGTCGTGAAGTCACCGAATGGCACCGTATCGTGTTATATCGTCGTTTAGCGGAAATTGCGGGTCAATACTTACGCAAAGGTTCACAAGTTTATGTTGAAGGTCGTTTAAAAACCCGTAAATGGCAAGATAACAATGGCCAAGATCGTTACACTACTGAAATCCAAGGTGATAACTTACAAATGTTAGGTAGTCGCAATCAAGAGATGGGCGGTTATGCACCTGCACAATCAGCACCACAACCAAGCTATCAATCTCGTCCAGCACAATCTGCGCCAGCACCACAAGCTGAGCCACCAATGGATGCATTTGATGACAACATTCCATTCTAAATTGTATTAATACAAGATTATCAATACGCAGTGGGATTTTCGCGATTTACAAATTTTCACGAAAATCCCTCTGTTTTTTATGGTTAGATACCACTATTCCACTTTAAACATCCCCATCATACCGAGATTTTCATGTTCCAAAATATGGCAATGGTACATTTTCAACCCAGTGTGTCCTTGCTTAAAGCGAATAATCACTTTTTCATAAGGGCGCAAATTGACTACATCTTTTAACGCCCTGCCTTCTGGCTTGAAGGTTTTGCCGTTTAATGTATGTTGAATCACTTCAAATTGAGTGCCGTGCAAATGGAACGGATGATCCATATGGCTTTCATTGAAAATTTCCCACTGTTCCACTTCATTCAATTTGGCAACAAAATCAATACGGTTCATATCAAAGGTTTGACCGTTGATTAAGAACATACCATTCATCATTGGTGGAATAGGGTTGTCCGTTGGTGTTGTAGTAGCGTGATGTGTACCTTGATTCATCATTGGCATATTCGTATGGTTCATCATTTTTTCACTAAAGCGAATTTGGCGAACCTGCTTTGGCTCATCCCAGTTAGGGAAGGACCTTAAGCTTTCAGGTAACTGAACAGGTTCTGATTTCACCTGAATTGTGGCTAAAGTGAGATCTTTAGGCTGTTCTTGCACCATCATCTTACGGCGATCATAATAACCGCTTTGTAAATTGACTGTTCCTTGCGTTTCACCCACCATAATCACTTCAACGCGTTCGGCTGGTGTAAGTAGCAGTTCATCAACAGGCGAGCGAGGTTTTTCAAGTAAACCACCTTCGGTACCCACCACAATCCATTTCACCCCTGGAATGTTTAAACGAAAATAACGAGCGCTAGTGGCATTCCAAAGACGGATTCGTTCATTCGTTTTCACTTGAATCTGGGGCTGATATTGACCGTTGATTAACACAAATTCACCCTCACGACCGTTCATCCAATCTAACATCGTGTTTGCTGGAATGGTGCCATCGGCATTTAAACGCAGATCGGAAATCACCCAATGTTGTTCAGGAAGGTGTGCAAGCGGATCATTTTTCGCTTTAACAACGAAAGTGCCTGCTAAGCCTTTATAGACTTGTTCGGAAACATGGTCATGTGGATGAGGGTGGTACCAATATGTCCCAGCACTGCCTTGAGGTAGCGTAAAGCGATAGACTTTTTTCCCTTGCGGTTCAACCATATCCATCGGGTTACCATCCGCTTCATTTGGTACATCTAAGCCGTGCCAATGTACTGTTGAGGGTTGTGGTAGGTGATTGATAAATTCAATTTCTACGGCATCGCCTTCAAATACTTCAATTTGTGGCCCTGGTAGTTGTCCGTTATAAGCCCAAAATTCCGTTTCTTTATTGTCTGCGAGGCGAATTTTAATTGGCTCTGCTTTTAAAGTGGCTTTGAACAGTCCTGCTTGAGTCGATTGATTAGCAAGTTTTGGTAATATCCCATTAAGCGATAAACCTGAAGGCATTGCCTCAGTTGGCATTAGGCCAGTAGGTACTGAATGCATCATCGCCATATTGCCATGTTGTGCGTGGTTCATCATATTCGCAAGGCTATAAAGCGAGCTACTGGCTAAGCTAATTCCAATTCCATAACGTAAAAAATCTCGACGTTTCATTCTTTCCCCCCCTATTGGTTATAGGATTTAAACACTTCACTTTCACCGTTTTTCTTAATCAAAACAACATCATAAGGATCTTTGCGTCCGCCGTATGCTTCACCGTCCATACCTGGTGAACCAATTGGCATTCCCGGTGCAGACAAGCCTATTGCATCGGGTTTTTCTGCGAGTAAACGTTTGATATCCTCAGCAGGTACATGTCCTTCAATCACATAGCCATCAATCACGGCTGTGTGGCAAGAAGCATGTTCATATTTAATGTTAAAGCGCTTATGAGCATCATAATTGCCTGTTTCGTTGACTTTAACCTCAAAACCGTTTTTCTGCATATAGCTGATCCATTCATTACAACAGCCACAAGTCGGGCTTTTCCACACTTCCATAGAAAGTGTTTGTGCTTGAGCAAAAGCGGTTATGCCTAAACTTAAAAGCAACAATGAGCGGGTGAATTTATGTAATTTCATAAGATGTCCTTATTTTTTATTGAGATCGAATGGACATCATGTTAAAGCTTAACCTAGGGTTAAGCTCAAGGGATTTGAAAAAATAATTTGCAAATTTTTCTCAAAATCCTACCGCTTGTTTTTCAATATGTATGAAATCTTTACTATAATACAGTCTCATTACTCAGGAGTAATAATGCACACATTCCATCCCAAATCACTTGTCTGGACAAGAGAGCCGCAAGCTTTTGAAATATCAGAAAATAAAATAACCATCACCACAGTACCACATACGGATTTAAAGCAGTCAATGTGTTTTTGCGTGAACACCCCAATTTAAACATTCATTAGGTATAATAATAAAAACCTTAAACAGAATATCATAGCAAAATGAATTTAAAACCAGTTAAAAATCAAACTTCCCAATACGAAGAGTGGGCAAGAGAAAAAGTCAAAAAAGCTATATCCCCAACCTGAAGAACGGGGCTTTACGGCGCAAAAATGGTAAATTTGACTGGTTAAAAATTGAAGGCAAAATAAGTTATTTTAATTTGCAAACACCCAAATCCTGCATAATTTTGGAGATTTTTTACAAATTATTCATATAACATTGTTTTATGAAGAGAGACCTTTCATTGAAAGGTCTCTTTTTTATCTCTCATTTTGACATCAATTATTCGTGCGCCTTATCTCACTCAAGCACTAAAACGCAATAAATACTCAATTTATTGCACAACATCCGAATTTAATATATCTTTATTTGAATACTGGAAAATAGTATAGATATCAAGGAGAACATTTCTTAGATGGGCAACATCACTCGAATCAGGAAAAAGAAAACGATGTATCTTTGCTTTATTTCCTTTGAACATCTTCAGGAGTAAGAATATATGGAAAATTTTAAACAAATTCTTTCGAAATTATCTGTTATTTTTTTATTGTTCTATTCGCAAAATATATTTTCCATGACACAAACAGAAATCCAATTGGAAAAAGCCTATTTAGCAGAAATGATTGATATGGCATCTGAAATTATGGAGAAAAAACAATCTGTTGATCCTGATTCATTGCAATATAAACGTAGGAATATCAAGGTTCTTACTCATACAAACATGAAAAACGGTTATACAAGCTACACTTTGGAAAAATCAAAGGTTCATTTGGTTGTACCTAAAGAGTTAAAACAGAATACGAAACTTAATCTCTATTGGGATGAAAGCAAAGGTTCAATAAATATCCTATTTGACAAAGATGAATTGACAAAATACTTTCATCTGAATCTTAAAAAAAGTGAGGAAAAATCAGAAACACTGAAAACGGTTTTTGATGAGACCACATATTTTTTCACTTCCTATGAGTTTTCTATCGATAAATACCCTAACGTTACCGTTGAGTTTCGTCTCTACCATTCACCCGGTACGACATTCAGATTGGACTACCCGACTGAATTTACGCGGATTTTGATTTATAGAAAAATGTAACAGACGATGTTTCCTTATACCGTTTCTAACTTGGGCAACATTGTTCCACCACCGACCGCACTTTGCCCCCCTCAAAAAAAAGAACCTAGACACCTAATTTTAGGTTCGGATTATTATTCAATTTCGTTATAACTAAAAATCAGTACATATATTTAACAATTCTTTCGTTTTTGCTATGTGCTTTGCTACATTTTTACCGTCTTATTTTCACTAGAGGTACAACTATGCAGCATCGCGATCTTTATCCCCACGAAATCTTACAAGATGTTATTGATAAAAGTTATGCTAAGTCGCAAGGACACTTAAAAACACTCTCTATTTTAAGTTTTTTAGGTGGCGGCTATGTGAGTTTTGGTTATATGGCCTATTTAAAAGTCGTGAGCGGCATTCCTCCAGAGTGGAGTGGACTATCAACATTACTTGGTGCAGCCGTGTTTCCTATTTGTTTGATTTGTATTCTAATCGGTGGTGGTGAATTAGCCACGGGAAACATGATGATGATGGCATTAGGCCGTTTAACCAAAAGAGTAAGCCTTAAAAAATTATTTCGTAACTGGATTGTCGTGAGTTTGGGCAACCTTCTCGGTGCGCTGTTTATGGCCTATTTCTTAGGGCATTATGTCGGTTTATCAGAAGGTGCTGCTGCCGCTAAAACCATCGCGATTGCCGAGGCTAAAGTGCAAATGGATTTTGGTCGTGCCTTTGTTTCAGCTATTGCCTGTAACTGGATGGTCTGCATGGGTATTTGGTTCTATTTTGGCGCCAAACAAACCTCCGGTCGTATCCTAGCCATATGGTTCCCTGTGATGATTTTTGTGCTTATCGGATTACAACACTTTGTCGCCAATATGTTTATTATTCCTGCCGGGATTTTTGCTGGTGCTAATGTGACTTGGAGCCAATTCTTCTTCAATATGATTCCTGTCTTTTTAGGCAATGTTACCGGTGGTGCAGCATTTGTCGGTGCATCTTATCTTTACGCCTATCGTCACTTATTAAAAGAAGATTATTGTATTTAGTAAACGAAAATCTGCCCGCACTTTGGCGTGAAAAAGGTCTTTTGAAATGTCAAAAGGCCTTTTATTCTCTCTAAAATGTATTGAATCCCCTTTTAATTAACCTCTCTTGAATAGTGTAAAGTTGCACTTTACATTAAAAGCATGTAAACTCATCTATTAAGAGCAATATGGAAAGAAAAACGTTAGCAAAACTGCCATATTATTTAGCATTCTCAAATTTACAATAAGGAAGAAATCACATGCCGAAGATAAAAATTTCTAGACTGATGTTTTATAGCACTGTTTTGACTAGTGTTATGTTGTCTTCTTGCAGTCAACATCCCCAAACCCACTCAGCAGTAGAAAATACAGCAAGCAATTATGCTCAAAATGCGGCAACGTATTGGACTGAGCAGCCATTTTGTAGTGGGCGTTACCAAATTAACTTACCAGCTAACCGTATAAGTGGGACTGGTTGGCTTCGATATAATGGTTGGCAGATAAGAGTGCGACCAGATTATTGGAATAAATCAGTAGAGTTGGCATCAAAGATCCAGAAGCTAGGTCATAATGGCAGTGATATTTTTATAGAAAACCGTACAATCGTTCCTAATAAAGCGATAGCTATGGTGACACAGGCTCCTGGTTCATGGGATAGCCCATTATTAACTCAGGTAAATGGAATGCTTTATAATCTTGATTTTAGGTTCAAATTAAGTAAGAACGATGCCTATACGGTTAGAGCTTTTGTACGCATTATGCCTGTCAACGGCAAAGCTCCCCCAAACCTGAAACAGCTGGAAAAACGTAAAGTTGACGAAGCTATTGGGCATATACGGAATGATTTTTTCGACAAATTGAGAGATCGTAAAGATACTGAAATGCCACAGCAACAAGGTGTCTGTTTAACAGAGGGATTTATTGCTGATAAGGGAACTGAGCCGTTTTTTGGCAGTGCAGGCATCAAAATCAAAGACTATAAAGACGTTTATGCCGAACTAACGACGGGTGGCTCTTTGGAGGAAGGTGATAAACCGTTATTAGAACGCGATCTTTTCACTAAAGATAGTGGTTTGGATAAACTCTTCTCGTGGGCGAAATACAGCACCATCCGCAAAGGAAAACGCGATATTAATGGTATGACCGGCAGTGAAAAACTGGTTAAGTGGCAGGGAAATCGATATTTATTTATCTGGGAAAAAGATGATGGCAGTGTGAGATTTAAGATGACTTTCGGTACCAATAAGAAAAATGCCAAAGCTTCGCCACTCAGTGAGAAAGAGGCTTTAACTGCTTGGGATGCAATATTGCCAACATTAAAAAAAAGGCTTTAAATAAGGGATTACTACAGTTAAGTTAAAGTAAAAATACAAGCGGTCATCTTTTAAAGAGAATTTGCAAAAATACCTGAAAACCTGACCGCACTTTCACATAAAAAAGCCGTCTGAATTTTCAGACGGCCTTTTATTTCTTGCTTTATTCTCCAAATACTGCCCGATCAAAGCGTTCAATATAGGCGACTAAATTTGCTTTGGTTCTTGCATATAGCGCAATTTCAGTGTCGATGGGGGTAAGAATCAGGTTTGCAACAACAGGCACGATGGACACATCAACGGAGGTTAATTCTTCGCCGAAAAAGTAGGATTTTGTGCCTAAGTAGTTGCTAATGGCGTCTAAATCTCCTTTTCCGAAGGCGTAAATATCGGATTGCGTGTGTCTTCCGATACCATGTCCGTACATTTCTTTTTTCGCGTTTTCCTGTAACACAGCAAAAATCGCTTCGGCTTGTTCGATCGGCATGCCATCAAACATTGCCTTCATCATAAATGGTTTGCTGAGAGGATCGACGAAACGGTTATATACGACCATCCAATATAAATGTTCTTCTGTCATACGGCGAAAGGCTTCAGCAATCGCTTTTTGTTCAGGCGTTAAATGTTTATCTAAATCAATGCCGTAGGTTTCGGTTAGATAACGCTGAATGAGAGAGCTATCAGGGATCAACTTCTCGCCATCTTGCAATACCGGAACTTTGCCTTTAGGCATTTTGCTAAGATCGGCAACATATTCTTTTTCGAAATCTAAGCTGGATAAACGCAGCATCGCTTCAGTTTTCCAAACGAAAGGTGATGAACTGCGAATTTTACCTTCACCGGGTAAAGTAAATAATTTAAGCATTTTGTTCTCCTTTCATTATTTGTTATTCAAATATGGTTCTACTATACTCCAAACAGCCGGGAAGTTCAAAACAAATACCGGATGTGGCGAATTTGGGCATGACTGCCAGCGCAATCAGTCAAGCCATTCACAAGCTGGAAAATTATTACGGCGTCAAATTGCTTAACCGCACCACACGCAGCCTCACGCCGACAGCATCTCGCGCCCATTGGCACAATGGCAAACCTTGATTTGTGCTTCCCCAGACTATTTGCACAAACTCCTCACCCGCACCCTTTACGCCACCACCGCACATCGCACCCAATCAGCAAAAGTACGCACTGTATTGGATTGCTTCATGCGTTGTTTTGGTGAAGAAAAGGGATTGATAAAAAGTGCTGAAAATTGACCGCACTTTTTTCTAAAAGACCGTCTGAAAAAAACTATCTTTTGCTTTAAAAAGTGAGCAAATTAACATTTTTTTCATTGAAAAAGCGTGAAAATATAAACTTATATAGTTAGAAAAAGTGTGTGCTGTACTGTATAATAAGCCAACATCCCTTGTTTTAGAGAGGCATTATGCAGCGTAAAATCATACAATCCTTAGAAAAGTGGAAGCACAAAACAAACAGAAAACCATTAATTATTCAAGGAGCAAGACAGGTAGGAAAAACCTGGGCTATGAAACACTTTGGCGAGCAATCATTTGAAAAAGTGGCGTATATCAACTTTGATAATAACCCTCGCATGAAAACGCTATTTTCTGGCGACTATGATATTGATCGCTTAATGCTCGGTTTGAAAATTGAAAGCGGTATCGATATTCAAGCAGAAAACACCCTGATTATTTTTGATGAAGTTCAAGAAGTCCCGCAAGCATTATCTTCACTCAAATATTTTTACGAAAATGCACCTCAGTTTTATATCGTCGCGGCAGGCTCATTGCTTGGGGTGTCACTACATCATCAAGTCTCTTTTCCTGTTGGCAAAGTGGACTTTCTACCACTTTATCCCATGGATTTTCATGAATTTTTAACCGCACTTGGCAAACAAGATTTGGTGAAATTGCTTGAGCTGAAAGACTGGTCGTTAATTTCAGCCATGAAAACCACCTATATTGATTTACTCCGTCTATATTATTTTGTGGGCGGTATGCCCGAAGCGGTAAAAGTATTTATCGAAACACAAAATGTCGATGAAGTGCGCCAAGTACAACGTAATTTATTGATGGCGTATGAACAAGATTTTTCCAAACATATTCACGATGGCCAAACCGTGCAAAAAGTGCGGTCAATTTGGGCTTCCATTCCTGAACAGCTTGCCAAAGAAAATAAAAAATTTATCTATGCTCAGCTACAAAAGGGGGCGAGAAGCAAAGACTATGAAATTGCTCTGCAATGGCTAAAAGACAGCGGCTTAGTGCATAGCGTGCCTCGTGTGAAGAAACCACATTTGCCGCTTTCCGCTTATCAAGATAACGCCTTTAAATTGTATGGCTTAGATGTGGGATTGCTTGCTGCACAAAGCAATTTGGATGCCAGCGTACTGCTAGAAGATAGCCGTATTTTTACCGAATTTAAAGGCGCTTTAACCGAACAATATGTCTTGCAACAACTGATAGCTACGCAAGAAAATCCCGTTTTTTATTGGGCAACTGAAAAAGGCACGGCAGAGGTCGATTTTGTTGTGCAACGTAAGCAAGCTGTGATTCCGATTGAAGTCAAAGCAGAAGAAAATTTAAAAGCGAAAAGTTTGAAAGTGTATGTAGAACAATTTCAGCCTGAGCAAGCAATTCGCTTTTCAATGGCGGATTATCGGGAACAGGATTGGCTGGTGAATGTGCCGTTGTATGCTACATATTTTATTTAAAAAGCTTGAAAAAGTCCTATTTATCTATATTTCAAGAAAAGTTATCAAACAAAAGAATGAAGAGAGAATTATGAACAAAAAACAGTTTATACGAGAATTGGTTAATGAACTATCTGCAAATAATTTAGCAATTTTTGCTGGGGCTGGATTATCTGTTGCTGCTGGATTCGTGGATTGGAAAGGGTTGCTTAAAGATTTAGCTGAAGAATTAGATTTGAATATTGACAAGGAAGAAAATGATCTAATTTCCTTAGCACAATACTACATTAACGAAAAACAGGGTAATCGTTCTAAAATAAATCAAATCATTTTGAATGAATTTTCTCAACAAGCAGTTCTAACGGAGAACCATAAAATTTTAGCTAGATTACCTATAGATACTTTTTGGACAACCAATTATGATTCAATGATAGAGAATGCTTTAAAAGATGCGGGGAAAGTTGTAGATATAAAACATTGTATAGAACAACTCCCTACATCTGTTCATAAGAGAGATGTTGTAGTTTATAAAATGCATGGTGATGCTTCTCTGCCAAACCAAACAGTCTTAATTAAAGATGATTATGAAAAATTTCATTTGACAAGAAATGATTTTTTTACTGCTCTGCGTGGAGATTTATTAACTAAACGTTTTCTGTTCTTAGGGTTTAGTTTTTCCGATCCTAATATTGACTATATCTTGAGCAGAATCCGCTCATCATATAACGAAAATCAGAAAGAACATTTTTGTATTCTTCGCAAAGTTCAGAAATCACCTGAAGAAAATAAAGCAGACTTTGAATACAGAGAGCGTAAACAAAAACTATTTATCAATGATTTACAAAGAGTAGGGATTAACGTTTTATTGGTTGACAGATATGAGGAAGTTACGGAGATTTTACGTGAGGTGGAACAAACACAAAAACGTAAAACCATCTTTATCTCAGGTGCAGCAGAAGATTATTCTCCTTACTCTCAACAAGACGTTGAAGAATTTGTTTCTTCTCTTTCTCAAGAGATTTTAAAACTAGGGTATCGTATTGTTACAGGTTTTGGATTGGGAATAGGTAGTTCAGTTATTTCAGGATCGATAAAATATCTTACAGAACAAAATTTAAAAATAGATGAGGACTATTTGATACTTCGTCCATTTCCTCAAAATAAAGAAGGTAAAGAATTATGGTCTGCTTGGCGTGAAGATATGATTTCTTATGCTGGTATCTCTATATTTCTATTTGGAAATAAATCACAAAATGGAGAGATAATTCTATCAAATGGCATGCAAGAAGAGTTCGATATTTCCAAAAGAAATAACAATGTCTTAATTCCCGTTGCTAGTACAGGAAATATGGCAAAAAAACTTTGGGAAGAAGATATGGGTAAGGAGTGCTCTGAAAATATTGAAACTGAAATGCAGGCACTATCTAAAGAAAATATTCCGTTAGATGAATTAAAATCTAATATTTTGTCAATTTTAAAAAAGGTTAAATAATTATGATGAGAAAAGTATTTTATAGTTTTCATTATGAAAAAGATGTTTTCCGTGTTCAACAAGTAAGAAATATTGGAAAGCTAGAAGGCAATCCACCTGCGACACCTAATACTTGGGAAGAAATAAAAAGGAAGGGAGATAAAGAAATACAAAAATGGATTGATGAAAATTTAGCTGGTAAAAGCTGTTTGGTTGTTCTGATTGGAGAAGATACAGCTAAACGAAAATGGGTAAAATATGAAATTAAAAAGGCTTGGAATGAAGGGAAAGGTGTATTGGGTATCTATATTCATAACCTAAAAGATCCAAAAAGTGGTAAATGTGAAAAAGGAAGAAATCCATTTGAGCAATTTGAATTTGAAGATGGTTCTAAATTATCTAATATAGTCAATTGTTATGACCCTAAATCTTCAGATGCCTATAATGATATTGCAGACAATATAGAAGAATGGATTGAAAAAGCAATTTCTATCAGAGAAAAATATAAATAATTTAAGGGAATTTATCATGGGAAATAAAGTATTTATTTCATACAAGTATTCTGATGATTCAGTGAAACAATTAAGACCACATGACTTTTTTCATGTAACAACTACCCGTGATTATGTGGATATTATTCAAAATAAATTTGATCGAGATGGAATTCATATTAATAAAGGTGAAAAGGATGACGAGAGCTTAGCAGACTTTAAAAGTGAAACTATCCGCTCAAAGCTGGCAGATAAAATCTTTGATAGTTCTGTTACCATTGTTCTTCTCTCCCCTAATATGAAAGATTTTTGGAAAGTAGAGAAAGATCAATGGATACCTTGGGAAATTGCTTATTCATTAAAAAGTAAACGACGTTTAGATAACAGGAGCAAGCGTAATGCAATTTTGTTAGTAGTCTTACCTGATCGATGTGGAAATTATGATTATGTAAATTCATACGGATTTTATTTTGATATTATTCAAAAAAACTTAAATAACCTTCACACTCCATATATTGCATATAAACTAAGAAATAGTTGCTCTGATTCATATATGTTGCAGTGTAATTGGGATCAGTTTATTTCTAATCCAAATGCTTGGATAGACGCTGCAATAGAAATTAGAGATAAAGGAGACAAATATAGTATCGTAGTAAGACCTTAGTGCATATCCAAAAGCCGTCTGAAATTTCAGACGGCTTTTACTTTTAGCGTATCCACGATCAATTTAAACACATTGGAATGCCCGCGGCGGCTGGGGTAATAGAGGTAAAGCGGTTCGTAAGTCATAGCATACTCAGGCAACAGCTCGACCAGGTGCCCCGAATTGAGTGCATCTGCGACGATAATATGTGCTATCCACGCAATGCCAAGGCCGTCTGAAACGGCTTGCAGACGCAGATGATTGTTGGTGGAAAACTGCGATTTGGGTGTGAACGTAATCAGCTCTTTTTTGTATTGGAATTCCCACTGCATCTCCGTGCCGTGTTCAGCGGAGAGTTTTATGCCGATAAGGCGGTGTTGTTGCAGATCATCAATATTTTTCGGTGAACCATGTTGCGCCAAATAATCGGGCGAGGCAACCAATACCATTTTGAGCGGTGCGGAAATTGGCACCGCAATCATCTCTTTCGCTACCTTGTTACCTAACCGAACGCCCATATCAAATCCTTCTTTCACAATATCTGCCCAACGATCGTCCACCACGATTTCCAAGCGGATTTTCGGGTATTGGTTCAAAATCGGCTTTAATTTTGGATACAACACGGCTTCCGCTGCCATTGCAGGGGCATTGATGCGAATCAATCCTGATGGCGTATTCAAAAAATCATTTAATGCATCGACTTCTTGGTTTATGGCTTGATAAAGTGGGGAAAGTTGGTCGAAAAGCTGCTGCCCGGCTTCGGTCAGCGACACATTGCGTGTAGTGCGGTTGAACAGACGCAGGTTCAGCCGTGTTTCTAAATTTTTCATGCTGTGGCTCAACGCCGAAGAAGAAATCCCCAAAAGTTGCCCTGCTTTCACAAAACTCTGCGTTTGCGCCAGTGTTAAAAAATAATTCAGTTCGTTAAAGTTCTGCATTTTCTCTTTAAACTCTCTTTTATTAGTGAATTTAATTCATTACATCATAAAGCTAAACCCTATTTATCTCAATAAAAACAAATCATAAAATGACTGCACTTTCATGAGAGTAAACAGAAGACAATATCCGTAAACATCACATCCTTTTTTATAAATTATTTATTCTAAGAGTAAAAATGAACATTTTATTATTAAACGGTGGTAAAGAATTCGGCCATTCGCATGGTGAGTTAAACAACACGCTTCACAAAAAAGCAAAAGAAGTTTTGACCGCACTTGGACACAATGTAAAAGAAACTGTGATTGATGCTGGCTATGATATTGAGGCAGAAATCGAAAAATTCTTGTGGATGGATGCCGTGATTTGGCAGATGCCTGTTTGGTGGATGCACGAGCCTTGGACAGTGAAAAAATACATAGACGAAGTATTTATCGCTGGACACGGCAAGCTTTACCACAGTGATGGCCGTCATCGAGTCAGCCCGACCGAAGGATTTGGCACAGGTGGTTTGTTGCATGGTAAAAAACACATGCTTTCGCTTACTTGGAATGCGCCGATTGAAGCGTTCACCCGTGAAGGCGACTTCTTTGAAGGCAAAGATGTGGATGCTGTGTACATGCCTTTCCACAAACTCAACGAGTTCATCGGTTTGACCCGTCTACCGACATTTACATGTAACGATGTAGTTAAAAATCCACAAGTAGAACAATACTTCGCAGACTACCAAGCACATTTGAAAAAAGTGTTTGGTTAATGATAAAACATCAACTTGAAGCGGTGGGCTTTGCCCACCATTTTGTCAGTCGCTAATTGGTACGAAATATGGCAAATCCGTGGCGCAAGTGATTACCCGCTGACTGGTGGAACGCGACATCATCGTGTTGGCAAAATCCACCAAACCCGAACGCATGGCGGAAAACCTGAATGTCTTTGATTTTGCTCTCAGCGAGGAAGACAAAGCAGAAATTGCCAAACTGGATGGCTCGTTCGCTGCCATCGTCAATCACGACACGGTGGATAATTTGAAACGTATCGCTTCATGGAAAACGGGTGCGTAAGTGTAGCGAGAGTAGTAGAGAAAATCTAAACGGCTCAAACTGCTTTCTTGTTTTCATTTCGTTGAAAGCCCCTTTTCTGGACAACTAGAAACGTGCTTAATCGCTCAAAGGAGTACATGACATGCAACAACTACACACTCTGAAAGACATCGAACAGGCCATCACCACACACCCTTTAGTATCACTGTACATCAAAGCCCCAATCTGCGGTGTTTGTACGGTCGTGGCCGCCCAGCTTGACTCAGCTTTGGCGGTAGAAGGAAATGTGTATGCCGTAAAAGCCGATATTGCTGAAATACCCGAAATGGCCGGACGTTTCCACGTACTGACCGCACCTGCATGGCTGCTGTTTTATCAAGGCAAGGAAGTAGAACGGATGGCCCGCTTCATCCCTCAGGCACAGATGAAGCAGACATTGGCAAAATGGACAAAAGTAGTAGAAAGCGAACATCAGTAACCGGTCTATCAATGTTTCAGACGGCTGCGGTCTTGATAATGATGCAAGTGGTCAAGTTTTTAAGATGATTTGCAAAACACTTAAAAATCTGACCGCACTTTATAGTAAAAATCCCCTACTGTCTGCTCTAGGGGATTTTTACGTTAAATGATGCGTTGTTTATTTCAAACCTTTTTTAACCAAATCTTCATAACCACCATGGTTAGTAACATTGGTATAGCCTGCATTTTTCAGCTCAGTGAGCGCGGCTTCGGCACGACGACCGCTACGGCAGTAAAGATTGATCGGTGCATCTTTATCTGAACCAATCGCTTTAACACCTTCAATGATTTTATCATGTGGAATATTCACCGCATCTTGTAAATGACCTGCGTTAAATTCCTCAGCTGAACGTACATCAATCCAAACGCCTTTTGCTTTTTCTGGTTGTACTGCGCTTTGTTCTGTTTGTGGTGCAGTATTCGCAGAAGCAAAAAAAGGTACGGCAATCGCTGCCGCAGAAAGTACTGCTGTGAATAATTTTTTCATCATTCAATCTCCTATTAAATAGAAATAATATATTTACCTAAATAAATTTAGGGGTTATGTAAAACTAACAGTCATCATACGCCTAAATATAAAGATAATAAACTGTAAATAAAGTAAATTTTAAGTAAAATTTTCGTAAAATCTAACCGCACTTTAAAAGAAAAAAGCCGTCTGAAAAATAACTTTCAGACGGCCTTTGGAGGAGAGATGTTAGTAGGGGAAAGAGCAACCTGCGTGGGCTATAATTTTACAGTCTTTTGCACCTTTAGCTTTGCATAGTGCTAGAGCTTTAGCTTCTGTTTCCTCAGCTGTAGCGGAAGCAGCCGGAGTCGTTATAAAACCATTACGGACTAATCTTCCTTCTGCTGCAGCAACACAGCCATTTCGAACTCCTATCATAACTTTACAGTCTTTACTACCACTTTCTTGTCTACAAGATTCTAGTGCTACTCGTTCTGCTTCAGATTGTGAATTCTGATCTATAGCACCAGCAAGGATAGCTTTTTTAGTACTGTAAGCTAAAGCTCCAAATTTAGGAGGATGATTAATTGTAATATGTTCTACGCGTACTTGGGGAGTGTAACCTCCAGCATTTCCACCGCAATTCGGATTGTGACCATAAGCACATAAAGCAGGGTTATTCTGCAAAGCACCTTGAGTCACATCGGCATAGGTATTTAAAGCAGTTAAACCAAACAATACCAGTATTAGTTTTCTCATTGCATATTCCTTTACAATTTTATCGTTTTGTCATTTTTTGTTTATTTTGATTGATAAATTGCATTGTCACTTATTTATGATTAACAAACAAGTTTGTCAATCAAAAACACTTTAAAATCTGACCGCACTTTAAAAAAAAGCCATCTGAAATTTAACATTCAGATAGCTTTTTCAATTTATTCAATTATTTCTTCGCAGGCTCTACCTCACCCACCGCTTTTTGAGATTTCTCATCCATTTCCACTTTAATATTGTGATCTACTACCACATTCATATTAATGGTGATGCCTTCCTTTGGTGTGTCCAATTGAATGGTTGGTGTGCAAGCTGTAAGTGTAAACATCGCCGCAAAAATAAAAAAGTGCGGTTGAAATTTAAGGTGTTTTATCATTTGTCTTGTCTAATTGCTTATAAAGTTTATATTGCAGATTTTGTTCAAATTGCGAGCCATAGTCAATCATATTCCACAATTCAAACATATTTTCTTGGTGCGTATAATTTAACGTTATCGGATTATTGGTTCGCTTGGTTGGATTAAATCCGCTAATACTCGCACGCAATGTCATTTGTCCTTTCGGATCGAGCGTCACCGCTGCATGGGAATTTTGCAGTTCCATTTCTTTTAATAAATCCACCAAGATATTTTCTGTCCAACCGCCTTTTTTCAACCCTTTCACCATTTCATCGGTTAATTTGATGGACACATTTCCCACTTGTTCCAATGTACCATTACAAATCAAACATTCCTTGTGACCAAGCCAAAATGGCAGGGTCGCATTGGCGCGGCCGGTCAAGGTTACTTGGTTATATTGTGCCAAGGCTAACACTTGGGCTAAATCAATATTGGTAAAAGAAAGCGTCGCCATTTTACTTTGTGGGAAACTGAGCTGAGGCACCGTCAATACGCCATCAAATAAGGAAAGTTTCACATTTCTCAAAGTAAGCGGATTTTTCATGGTGTTCGGATAACGCCCAAATAAATCCAATTCCCCATTTGCGACGGAAAGCGCGCCATAGCGAATATTGTGAGCCGAAATATGGATCGGTTTACTCGAAGCCACTTGCAATGCCGAGTTTTCATAATTCATTGGGAAACGAATATTCAAGCCATAAATCTCACCATCTGGCATAGTGATTTTGCCATTTTTAAGATTCAGCTCCCCCTTCATCTTCACGCCATTGCCATTGATTGCGAATTCACTCTGCCCTTTAATGCTACCCTCATGAATTATCCAATTCCATTGTTGGGGGAAAAGTGATTGGAATACTTTTGCCGATTGTTCTTTCCAGCTGATTTTGCCTGAGAGTGCAGTATTTTGATATACACCCAAGACATCTAAAGGCCCAAGCGAACCGGCCTTTAAATCACCTGCAAAATTGAAGTTACTGATACTCTTACCATCAATACCTAAACCGAAAACAGGCGAAACAAAACGACCGCCATAAGCCAGTTCAATCCAATCAGTTTTCGCTTGCAACAAACCTCGAATATGCTCTTCTTCATAATCCCAGCGGAGTCGATCTTTAAGCTCCAATGAAAGTGGCGCCATTTTTACCTCTTTCATTTTGACTTCTTTAGAATGAGCCGAAAGTTGATTTAATTCAATATGATCGGCTTCCCAAAAGCCTTTCCCTTCCATTTTGACTGGCGTATTTAAAGATTTCCAGTTTGCACTGCCATTGATTGTCCAATCCCAACGGTTTGTCGCTTGTTTTTCCACAGACTGCAACTTATGTTCTTCATCCCGCAAATCAAACACGGTTTTAATACCGGCAATAAACTCATGTGCATTTCCGTCTAATTTTAAATCGAGATTTTCAAACTGTGGTGTCGTGCCCGTTAATGTTGCGAGCAAACGACCTTCCAAGCCATAACGACCAATAATAATGTCATCTAACGGTAAACGAACGTGCAACTTGGTATCTGGCTGAACGGTATCCATTTTAAAGACGGAACCCGGGTAAAAATACACCACTGGATGGATGAAGAGCCCGCCGAGATGATAGGTTAAATTGGTTTGCGCCACGGTAGCGTTATAACGTAAATCCCCGCGAGTTTTCAGCTCAAAGTCCAATTCGTTATTATCATCGCCACCACCGATTTCACCATTTTTCCCTGAAATCACGATCTCCCCTTTGCCCATTTCGCCAAAGGTTTGCAAGATCACGTTCATATCAATGCTTAATGGCAACAAGCCTTCTGCCGCACGATGAATAGATAACCCAAGGAAACCTTTGATTGGTTGATAGCTATCAAAGGTCCAATAAAATTTCCCCCACGAAATATCCAAGCCATCTTTGGTGAACACAAAAGGCACATCCAACAATGGTGAATTAGTTGTTAAATCTTGGGCATTTAACTGACCATCCGCCCCTTGCCACGACACTTTTGCCTCGCCTTTTGTGACGGCTAGTTCTGAGTTATTCCAGTTGAGTAAGACATTGCCTTGTTGAGGCAGTTGAGAAAGATCAGGATCAAAATTCGCAGAGAAATGAAGATCGTAGGTTTTATCTTCCGCTTGTTTAATGTCGGTACTGCCCGCCCATTGGAAAATGCCATCTTGTGGCGTGACAGTCGATTGATGATGCAGCTCAAGCCCGTCATTATTGGCTTGAGCTTCGAGTACTAATTGGTTGCCGTTATAGTTTGCGTCTAACGCCCAATCAGCCGATAAGAAAGGTTTTAAAGCCCCTTGTGTCAAGGCTTCGGCATTCGTTAATTGAAAGTGTTTAACGTTAACATGAGAAATAGGCAATGCTGCCCAAAGTGCGGTCAAATTTGGCGGTGTTTTTTCAGCATTATCACTGGGTAAATGGGTTAAACAATCATAATTCAAGCTAGCCTTTTCAACATCAAGACTATGCGTATTCCACCAAGTCACCTGAGTATTATTCAGGTTCACTAGCGTACATTGGTCAGTTTTCACTTTTAGCTCTGGCAGTGTTAAACCTGTGGTTTCCCATTGCCAGTCATCGGCTAATTCAATGTGATAATGCGGTGCTAAAAAATGATTGGTAAGTTGCGCTACACGTTTCGGGGTCGCAAAAACGCGTACTAAGCCAACACTTACTACGATCAACAGCAACAAAATAATCAAAGCCCACAGGCAACGCTTTCGCATAGATTCCCCAATTACGCGATTAATCAATAAATAGAGGCGTATTCTATCCTATCTCGCCCCAAATAGCTCAACCAACTTATCCCCAAAGAAATAAAACACTAATCCAAAGGCGACAATAATTAATCCGATGAGTTTTGTGATATTTACTTCTCGGATCGGCATACCGATAAGACCGAAATGATCGATAGTTGTTGCCGTAATTAATTGTCCGACGATGATAAAAAATAACATCGCGGTAATGCCTAATTTAGGTGCAAGCAAAACGGTTGTGAACACAACAACAGCGCCGAGTACACCACCAATTAATTTCCACCAAGGTTGTGATGGAATCGTGGATAAGTTGCCCCATAAATCAGTTTTAGCCAAGGCGATAAAAAAGAGGAAAATCGTGCCTACCGCAAAAGAAATAAAGGTAGCAATCAGCGCTTCGCCACTCATGGCTTTCGCCAATTGCGTATTAATCGCTGATTGCGTGGCGAGTGCTACGCCTGCCGCTAAAGCGACAATGAGATAAACAAAAAACATCGAGACTCCCAACATAAAATTTAGTTTATTTTAACCTTTTCTAATTTACCGTGAAATGCTTTCTATTCGGCAAAAATCGTCCCAAAATCAACCGCACTTTGTACTTCATTCACAAATACCTCAAAAGTTGTAAGTCATCTTACCTGTTTATTTGATCTCGATCACTATTTGACTATTCTTTGTTTGACGGTAATCTTCAAATCCATACACTAAACTCCATTCGGAGCAATCGTTTGCGCAGTGCGTATTGAAAGCAAAATAGACTGATTTTATCAACTCAATGGGAGGAATATCCATGACCCACATTATCGTTGCAACGCACGGTAAGTTTTCTGAAGAAATCGTCAATTCCGCCGCTATGGTGTATGGCGAAGATGAAAACTGCCATGTCGTGACTTTCTTACCGGGTGAAGGCGGTGAGCATTTAATCGAGAAATACAATGCGATTATTGCCACACTGCCTGAAAATGAACCAGTGCTCTTTTTGGTCGATTTATTTGGTGGTAGCCCTTATAACGCGGCAAGCCGAGTCGCCAGTGAAAGAGATAATACCGATATCGTCACCGGCATTAATCTACCGATGTTGCTAGAAGTGCTTGATGCTAAAGATGGCGCTAGCTTAGATGAATTGGTAGAAACCGCGAAAGAAGTCGGGGTCGCTGCCGTGAAATCCTTCCGTCAACCTAAAGAAAGCAAGCCTGCTCCAACGCCCGCTGCTAAGCCAGCTGAAGTACCAAAAACCGATCCAAATCCAACCGCACTTTCTGGCAATATGAACATTTCCTTGTTGCGTATTGATAGTCGTTTAATCCACGGTCAAGTGGCAACCTCTTGGGCGAAAGCAGTGAAATGTGAAGCGATTTTTGCAGTAAATGATGATGTGGCAAATGATGCGCTTCGTCGTGATTTATTACTCCAAATCGCGCCTGAACATTTAAAAGCTTATGTGATTCCAGTAGAAAAAGCCATTAAGGTGTATCACAACCCGAAATATGCAGGTAAAAACATTCTTTGGTTGGTAACCAACCCAACAGACATCCTGCGTTTAATCGAGGGTGGCGTGAAAATTGATAAAGTCAATGTGGGCGGTATGACATTCCGTGAAGGCGATAAGATGCTTTCCCAAGCAGTTGCCGTCAACCCAACAGATGTAGCGGCATTTAAACAGCTTTTAGATAAAGGTGTGGAATTAAGCTTACAACAAGTGGCGAGCAGCCCGAAATCAATGCTCACACACAAAGAGCTTGATGCAATTCAATTTTAATTACGAGGACAATTCATTATGACAACAATGGAAATTATTTTAGTCACGCTCGTTGCCGCCATTTGCGGTATGGGGAGTGTATTGGACGAACGTCAAACCCATCGTCCTTTAGTTGCTTGTACCCTAATCGGCTTAGTATTAGGTGATTTAGAAACCGGTATTATTGTCGGTGGTACCCTTGAATTAGTGGCATTAGGCTGGATGAACGTGGGTGCGGCAATGGCACCAGATGCGGCATTAGCCAGTGTGATTGCGACTATCCTCGTCATCAAAGGTGGCCAAGATAAAGGGAGTGCATTAGCGATTGCGATTCCGGTAGCAGCAGCAGGTCAAGTATTAACCATCTTCGTTCGTACTTTAACCATCTTCCTTCAACACAAAGCCGATGATTTTGCCGCAAAAGCCAACTTCCGCGGTATTGAATTCTGTCACTTTAGCGGTCTTGCATTACAAGCGTTACGCGTGGCAATTCCAACCTTCTTCGTTGCGTTAGTAGCAGGTACGGATACGGTGACTGAAGCATTGAACGCGATTCCTGAAGTGGTTACTCGTGGTTTACAAATCGCTGGTGGCTTTATCGTAGTCGTCGGTTATGCGATGGTCATCAATATGATGCGTGCAGGCGCGTTAATGCCATTCTTCTTCCTAGGCTTCGTAATCGCCTCTTTCACCAATTACAACCTTGTCGGTCTCGGTATTTTAGGCACATGCTTAGCGATGATTTATATTCAATTAAACCCACGTTTCCATCAATCTACTGCACCACAAGCAGTTGCAAAACGTGAATTAGCTGATGATGAACTTGAAGGACTATAAGGAAGAAATTATGACTGAACAAACTAAAAAATCATTAACAAAAGGCGATATTCGTAGCACTTACTGGCGTTCAACTTTCTTGCTAGGTTCCTTCAACTTTGAACGTATGCAAGCAATGGGTTTCTGTGTATCCATGATCCCAGCCATTAAACGTCTTTACAGCAAAAAAGAAGATCAAGCAGCGGCATTAAAACGCCACTTAGAATTCTTCAACACCCAACCTTGGGTAGCATCATCTATCATTGGTGTTACTGCTGCGATGGAACAAGAACGTGCGAACGGTAACGATATTGATGACTCAGCAATCAGCGGGGTGAAAGTCGGTTTAATGGGCCCATTAGCCGGTGTGGGTGACCCAATTTTCTGGGGAACATTACGTCCTGTATTGGCCGCACTTGGTGCAGGTTTAGCCATTACTGGTAGCCTTTTAGGGCCATTGCTTTTCTTCATCGGTATCAACCTTTGCCGTGCAGTAACTCGTTGGTATGGTTTCAAATACGGCTATGAAAAAGGTACCACAATCGTTAACGATATGGGTGGCGGTCGCTTACAAAAATTGACGCAGGGGGCATCTATCCTCGGTCTCTTTGTCATGGGCTCTCTGGTATCGAAATGGACGAGTATCAACATTCCATTAGAACTTTCCCGCTATAAAAACCAAATGGGCGAAGAAGTGGTGACCACCGTACAAAGCGTGTTAAACGATCTTCTCCCAGGCCTTGCGGCGTTAGGTTTAACTTTCTTATGTATGTATTTATTACGTAAAAAAATCAACGCCATGTACATCATCTTCGCCTTATTCGGCGTGGGTATTTTAGGCTATCATTTTGGTGTGTTGGCATAATATATTATGATATTGCCTTCCCTCTTTCGCTTGAGGGAAGGCAAATTTTTAGCATGACATATAAACCCTATGAACTGGAAAGATCTCATCAAGCCACCACCGGCTGAAGGCTATATTAAAAATTCATCCAATTTAGTGACCGCACTTTTTGTTCTGGCGGGCATTCTTTATTACCCCACTAATGGCTATGGCGCCGTCATCGCTTTAATTGCCGCATTAATTGTATTAATCGGACAAAAAATGCTAATTGCTCAAACCAATAAAGACTTCACTGAAATGCAGTTAGCCGAAAAGCAATTCCAAGAAACCCAAAACAGTGATTACCTTCGCTTTATTGAAGCTCGTGCCACCCAAATGTTGCGCGACAACAAAGTCCTTTCCGAAAAAGGCAAAAAAGAGTTAGAGAGATTACTGTCTGTCGTCAAAACACATTTAAAGGTATAATGCTGCCAAATTTATATTTGGAAAATATCCTTTAAAGATGAGACATACAAAGAAACTCATTACTCTTGCGGGAATTGCCGCATTTGTCACCTATTGGTTTTATCTGCCAACTTATCCGGTATATCCGAAGAGTGATCATTATGATCCTGATACACAAACTTTCTATAATGCAGAACCTCAACGCGCACCAATAAATGTTGCAAGTGCACTTTGGGAAATGACATTTCATGAAAAAGATTTTCACCCCCAAAAACCATTGCCCACGGTCAAACCAAATTGGACCGAGTTATTAGCGCCAGCTGAACAGAGTCGCTTTATGTGGTTTGGACATTCAACGCTACTTATGCGTATTGGCAATCAAACCATCATTACCGATCCACTTTTTGGAAATAGTGCGTCTCCAGTACCAATAATGATGCACCGTTTTCAACCACCTGTGGCAGAAATTGAAGAATTACCGCCTATAGATGTCGTGCTGCTTTCACATAGCCATTACGATCACCTTGAACAAGAAAGCATCGAAAAATTAATGAAAACGCAAAGTCATTTTGTGGTTTCTTTAGGAATGGGCGTGATATTACAAAAATGGGGAATAGATGCAGCTAGAATTACTGAATTAGACTGGTGGCAAAGCACTGAACGAAATGGCGTAAAATATACTGCATTACCTGCAAGACATGATTCTAGCCGTGGCTTGTTTGATCATAACAAAGCATTATGGTCTGGTTTTTTAATAGAGCATAAGCGCGGTCAAAATGAAGAACGTTTTTACTTCCATGGTGATTCCGCCCAAGGTAAACATTTTGATGAAATTGCCAGCCGTGTTGGCAAAATTGATATTGCGTTTATAGAGAACGGACAATATGACGAAAGATGGCCCAATAACCATCTTTTCCCTGAGCAAACCGCACAACTGGCAGCAAAACTACAGCCAACAAGATTTATGCCCATTCACTGGGGCGCTTATCCCCTTGCCTTGCATACGTGGAATGAGCCTGTGCTTAAAAGCGTACCAATGGCAAGAGCACTGGGCGTGAATACACTTACACCATTGTTAGGACAAGTATTTGACGTAAATACAAAAACAGAAGATTGGTTTACCCAAGAATAATCATAACTTTTAGCTATATGAAATAAGCTTTTCTTCTTTTTCTTATTTAAGTTAGAAAGGTATTATCAAGCGGAAATTTATGATTTATCCCTTAGGAGTAGTTTATGTCTCAATTTAAAATTCACACCATTGAATCAGCCCCTGAAGCCGCACAAGAAGCCTTAAAAGCCGTACAAAATGCCAATGGGTTTATTCCAAATTTAATTGGTGTTCTTGCGAATGCCCCTACTGCACTTGAAACTTATCGCACGGTAGGCGGCATTAATGGTCGTAACAGCTTAACGGCAACAGAACGCGAAGTGGTGCAAATTACCGCTGCTGTAGTCAATGGCTGTGGTTTCTGTGTAGCAGGCCACACGAAGATCGCTTTAAAAGTGTTAAAACTTGAAGAAGAGCTTGTGAACCAAATTCGTGCAACTGCTCGTATTGAAAGTGATAAAAAACTCGATACTTTAGCGCGTTTCACCCTTGCCGTTATTTTGCAAAAAGCAAAATTAACTGAAGCACAGCTTAAAGCGTTCTTTGATGCAGGTTATACTCAAGAAAATGCCATTGATGTGATTTTAGGTGTCAGCCTCGCCACATTATGTAACTATGTGAATAATATCGCTGAAACCCCAATCAATCCTGAATTACAGGCATTTGCATAATCAAGCCAATAATAAAAGTGCGGTCAAAAATGACCGCACTTTTTTATTCCTTCACAAATTGTTTAATTTGATCTGAATTCAAATGTCCAGGTTGTGCTTTGATAAGATTTAAATCCTTATCCAATAGTAAATTAAACGGATAGCCTAATACATTAGCTCGTTTAATGATTTCACCGTTTTCATCCAATAATACGGTGATATTTTTATAGTCCAAGCCTTTATACCAATTGATAAATTTTTGACTATTTTGTTCATTCTTTTGTCCAGGTGAGGCAATCGTAATCACATTAAAATCAAGGTTCTTTTCAGCACTGAGATCATCAATTTCTGCTAACCCCGCTAAACAAATTGGACACCAAGATGCCCACATTTTGATATAAAGCGGTTTGCCTTGATATTGTGATAAAGAGACGGTTTGATTATCCAACGTCTTCAAGGGGATGTCCGCCAAAGACACATTCTCTTGTGCAAAACTCAATGGACTCAAAAACAATAAAAGTGCGATCAATATTTTTTTCATTTTTTCCTCTTATTTCACAAAGGGAATCAAATCGCCATAGCCTTGTTTTTCCATTTCATCTAATGGAATAAACTTAATCGATGCGCTATTGATGCAATAACGTAAACCGCCTTTATCACGAGGGCCATCATCAAATACATGACCTAAATGGGCATGGCCACTGCGGCTTAATACCTCAATGCGAGTCATATTAAAGCTATTGTCTCTTTGATACTCCGCCACTTCAGCGGCAATCGGTTTGGTAAAACTTGGCCAGCCGCAACCTGATTCAAATTTATCTTTAGAAGAAAATAACGGTTCTCCCGTGGTGATATCCACATAAATACCCGGCGCGAAATTATCCCAATATTCGTTACTAAAAGAGCGTTCGGTATGTTTGCCTTGCGTCACATCATATTGAAGTGCGGTCAGTTTTTGCTTTAATTCTGCATCACTTGGTTTTGGGTATTTTTTATCATCAATTAATGGCTCATCGGCTTTTTTGATGTCAATATGGCAATAACCATTCGGGTTTTTCTTGAGATAATCCTGATGATACTCTTCCGCCTCCACATAATTTTTCAGCGGTTCTACTTCAATTTGAATCGGCACTTGATATTTACTTTGTAAGGTTTTTAATGCCGCTTCAATAACGGCTTTATCTTGCTCATTTTGATAATAAATGCCGGTGCGATATTGTCTGCCTCGATCATTGCCTTGCTTGTTAATACTGGTTGGATCGATAACGCGGAAATAATATTGCAGTAATTTATCTAACGAAATTTTATTTGGATCGTAAGTGACTTTCACCGTTTCCGCATGATCTGTCGCATGCAATAATTGGTAGTTAGTGGTATCACCTTTTCCATTGGCATAACCAGAAACAGCATCAGTCACGCCTTGAATTCTTTCCATATAAGCTTCTAGTCCCCAAAAACAACCACCGGCAAGATAAATAATTTGTTGTTCTTGTTTACTTTCCATTGTCATTTTTTGCTCCTTTGATGATTCTGTGTGATCAGCATACGTTAAACTACTTTGCAAACCGCCAAAAAGTGCGGTCAATATGAGAAATGTTTTTGTATATTTCATTTTCTTTCCTTATTATAGAAAAATCTTCAGCTTGCATTTCATTAGACGAAGACAAGCCCATTTTCTTACAAAATAAGGCAATTTTTTACCGCACTTTGTGCAAGGAACCTTTATGCCAAACATACATCTCCGCAATAATTATCAAAAAGCTGTTGTTTGTATGGTGTTAGCTTACATCAGCATTGCCTTAATGGGTGTATTTGTAAAATACGCCTCTGATGAATTACCGTCCAGTGAAATTTTATTTTCCCGCTTCTTTATTGGTTTTGTTTTTCTCTTGCCCTTTTTAATTAAAGATGGAGATTTCAAAGTCGATATGTCGCAATGGAAGTTTCTCATTTTGCGTAATCTAGCCGGCATTGCCAGTATGTTGCTAACCTTCTACGCCATTAAATATTTGCCGATTTCTATTGCGATTTTATTGATGAATACGTCCGCACTTTTTGTGCCTTTATTGCTGTTTTTCTTTAAAGTCAGAACGCCATTAAAAGTATTAGCTTGCAGTTTTATGGGGTTTATCGGTGTATCCATCATTATGCTGACCAACGGTTCAATGAATATCAACCCTATCCATGTAGGCTATGCGTTAGGTGCTGCAGTATTGGCGGCCATGGCATTTATCAGCTTACAAGAGCTCAATAAACACAACTCACCTAAAAATATCGTGTTTTACTTCCACTTATTAGGCTCGATTTTATTGCCACTCTTTTTTATTACTCAATGGGAAATACCAACACTACATGGATTCACATTACTGCTTTTAGTGGGCGGATTTGGTCTTATTTTCCAATTATTACTCACTCGCGCCTTTAAATACGCCCCTGCCAATGTCATCACGCCTTTTGCTTTTACTGGCGTGATTTTCTCCAGCATCTGTGACTGGTTCTTCTGGGATAACGTACCAAGCCTAAATTTCTGGATTGGTTCATTAGTCATTATTATTGCCGTCAGTTTACTTGCCAGAATGCGGGCAAAATAGAGAAATCCGACCAAATAGTTAGAATATAACTATTCTCAATAACATTGTTTGAGTGTATAATCCAAATGCTTTTTATTATTGAGGACACAACATGAAAAAATTATTCAAAACTACTTTAGCTTCCGCATTATTAATGGTATCCGCATTCGCTAGCGCCGTGACGGTTAAAGATGCGAAAGGTGAATTTACCCTTGATAAAACCCCAAGCCGTGTTGTGGTATTGGAATATTCTTTTGTGGATGCTTTAGCCCAAGTCGGTGTAAGCCCAGTAGGTGTGGCTGACGACAACAAAATCGATCGTATTTTGCCGCAAGTGCGCGAAAAAATTGCTGCATGGCAATCCGTTGGCACGCGTTCTCAACCGAGTCTTGAAGTGATTGCTTCTCTCAAACCCGATTTAATTATTGCTGATCCATCTCGCCATACTGCAGTATTTGAAGAATTGAAAAAAATTGCGCCAACGGTGATGTTTGATTCCCGTCATGAAAGCTACCAAGAAAATCTTGAAACTGCGCAGAAAATTGGTGATTTAGTCGGTAAAAGCGCTGAAATGAAAGCGAAGATCAATGAACATAATGATTACATTGCCAACATCGCAAAAAATTTAGGTGTACAAGGCAAAAAAGCCTCATTTGGTACTTCCCGAGAAGATAAATTTAATATCCAAAATGACAATGGCTATGTGGGTAGTTTCTTAACGACATTAGGTTTTGCGCCAACTAAACTCAATAGCGATCAAGCTTTCGTAGAAATCAACCTTGAACAATTAGTAATGGAAAAACCGGAATACTTGTTCATTGCCCATTATCGTGATGAAAGTATTGCGCGCAAATGGGAAGCTGAGCCACTTTGGAAAGCCATTCCTGCGGTCAAAGCGAACCATGTTTACAGTGTTGACTCCGACATGTGGGCGCGTGGTCGCGGTTTAGAAGCAAGCAAAATTATGGCAAAACAAATTGAAGATTTCGTGAAGCAAAAATAATGATGAAGTCTGCTTTCCGTTGGGGACTTCCCCTTATCATTCTGGCTTTCCTATTATGGGGAAGCCTGTTTTTGTATTATCCCATCGAAATTCGACCGCTTGCAGCGTTACAAGCGTTCCTCCCCGATGGCGATGAAATTGCCAAAATTACGGTAACCGATTTACGCCTACCGCGCGCATTAGTTGGCATGATTTTAGGTGCCAATCTTGCGGTGGCGGGGGCGTTGTTACAAACCATTACGCGCAACCCGCTTGCTTCACCTACGCTACTCAGCGTGAACTCTGGAGCTAGTCTTGCCATGGTAACCGCCAGTGCGTTTAGCCCCTTGATTCTTTCTGGTTATAGCATTGCCTTAGTGGCTAGTATCGGCGGCGGTCTGAGTTGGTTTGTGGTGATGCTGATCAGCAACGGATGGAAAGATAATAGTGGAGATCGTAGCCGAGTGATTTTAGCGGGGATTGCCGTATCACTACTTTGTGCCGCGCTCACGAAATTGGTGCTCATTATCGCGGAAGATCATGCCTTCGGTATTATGAGCTGGCTAGCTGGCGGCATTGCACATGCCCGTTGGAATGAATTATTGACGTTATTTCCGTTCTTTATTTTGACCGCACTTTTCTGCCTGCTTTTTGCCAGTCGTTTGAATTTACTCAATTTAAGTGATGAATCCGCTCGTTCGCTAGGTATCAATCTCTTCCGTTTACGTTGGTACGCTAACATCATGGCGTTATTGATTGTGGGCTCAAGCGTGAGTGTTGCTGGCCCTGTGGCCTTTATTGGCTTACTCGTGCCCCACCTTGCCCGCTATTGGATTGGTTATGACTTGCGAAAATCGCTCCCTATGGCAATGTTACTCGGCGCAATTTTAATGCTCGCTGCAGATACCATTGCCCGTGCGGTGAACTTCCCTAGCGAAGTGCCTGCTGGTGCGGTGCTTGCCTTAATCGGTGCCCCAGTCTTTGTATTATTTGCCAGAGGAAGACACTAATGCGAGCTTCTCATGTATCTTTTCGCGCTATCGGCTTTTATGTCGTCACGCTCAGTCTGATGGTACTACTCTTTGGATTGAGTATTCGACTTGGCACTTATACGCTTTCTTTTGAGGAAATTTGGGCGGCCTTTCAGCCTGACGATAAAAACTATTTTACCTTGATGGAATATCGCCTACCTCGTGCGGTATTAGCGATTTTATTAGGCGGAGCCTTAGCGATTTCCGGTGTGTTAGTGCAAAGCGTAGTACGCAATCCACTTGCCTCTCCCGATATTTTAGGGATTAACAATGCGGCAGGGTTAGTTGCTGTTTCGGTATTGATGTTCTTACCAAACTTAGCATTTTACTGGATGCCAATTTTTGCCTTTTTAGGTGGAGTGCTCTCTTTTGTCATTTTATGGATCGTGTGCGGTTTTAACTTCCGCCCTATTAAAATGGCAATCATTGGGGTCGCACTTTCCGCATTGTGGGCAGCCATTAGTCATTATCTGATGCTTACCAATCCGGTCGAGATCAATACAGCGATGTTATGGCTTACAGGAAGCCTATGGGGGCGCAGCTGGTCTTATTTGAATGTGGTATTGCCATGGTTAGTAGTGTTGCTACCCTTGCCATTTATTTTCTGTCGCGATCTCGACACCCTTGGTTTAGGTGAAAACAAAGCCTCCACCTTAGGCGTGACTGTGAATAAAGTGCAAATCAGCGTTTTAGTGCTAGCGGTCGCCCTTTCCACTACGGCCGTAGCAATTTGTGGTCCGATTGCCTTTTTAGGCTTGGTTGCGCCGCATCTTGCCCGTCGTTTAGTCGGCGGCAGACATCGCACCCTATTACCGGCGGCCTTGATTATTGGCGCCCTCTTATTACAACTTTCGGATATTTTGGCGCGGGTGATTGACCCACCAACTGAACTACCAGCGGGTATTCTGACCGCGATTATCGGTGCGCCATATTTCTTCTACTTATTGATGAGAACTAAATAATGAGCATTGAAATCAATAATTTATCTTTAGGTTATCAAGATAAACTCGTGGTTAAAAATCTGTCGCTAAAATTCCCGAAAAATAAAGTGATTGCGTTAATCGGCCCAAATGGTTGCTGTAAGTCCACCACATTAAAAGCGGTGGCTCGCCTGCTTAAACCGAAGCAAGGCTCAATCACCCATAAAGGCAAGGACATTTGGCAAAAAAGCCCTAAAGAATATGCCCAAGAATTGGCTTTTCTCCCGCAGCAACACTTGGTACCTGAAGGGATAAAAGTGCGCGAATTGATCGCTTACGGGCGTTCGCCTTACTTAAATCTATGGGGTAAACTCAGTCAAAAAGATGAAGAATTGGTCACTTGGGCGATGGCGCAAACACAAACTGCCGAACTCGCCGAACAGTTGGTTTCCGATTTATCTGGTGGTCAGCAACAACGGGTATTTTTAGCCATGACACTTGCGCAAGATGCTGAATTAGTGCTACTTGATGAGCCTACCACTTATCTGGATTTAAACCGCCAAGCAGAACTCATGGGCATGATGCGACAAATGCAACAAAACGGCAAAACCGTAATTACAGTGTTACATGACCTCAACCAAGCCTGCCGCTATTGCGATCACTTAATCGTCATGAAAAAAGGTGCCGTAATGGCACAAGGCACACCTGATGAGGTCATGACCGAAGAGTTACTTAAGGATGTGTTTGATTTGGATGTCATCATTCATCGTGATCCTATCAGTAACACACCGATGTTTATTTTGAAATAACTTTCAATCACTTCTCTAAATATCAAATAGGCGTTTTATTTTACTAAAACGCCTATTTTTTCACCTAAAACACTTGATGTTATACATAGCTAATGCTTTTTATCGCTCAACTTGAGGTCGGACCACTTTACGAAACTTATACTTTCTTTACATTGTCATAAATATGGAGTCCACAATAAATAATTATAATTAAACATCGTAGAAGTTAATATGAAGTCTCTATCCCATGTCTTTAAGACTGTGCTATTAGTAGGTGTCAGTACCTCAGTAGTACAGGTTGCCTATGCCCAAAATTCCTCTATTGATACCGAACGAGAAAATATCATCATTTTCTCCCGTCAAGGAGAGGCCCAATTAAATCAAGCCATTCCAAAACTTGAGGCCTTATTTAAGAGGACAAACGATATTAAAGTGCGCGATGATTTAATTACACTCTATCTGAGGACGAATCAATCCGCTAAAGCACTTTCACTTTGCGAAAGCTGCGCACCAGCGCAATTTTCTCAAAATGAACTGGAAAATTTAGGCAAAGCCGCTCGAAATGAAAAACAATACGACCGTGCCGTTGCATTCTATTCCCAATTGCAAAAGCAATTCCCTGATAATCCAAATGGATGGCTTGGTGGCGCATTAGCCTCCACTGAAACCAAAAACTACACTGCGGCAAAAAATGCACTGAATGTTTATAAGAAACGTTTTGGACAAGATAATGCTTACCTTGATGCGGAAAGCTATTTGCTTGATTTCACCGAACCCGACATGGCTAAACTTGGCCGTTGGCAACGTCAGTTAGAACAAAATCCAAAAAATATCACCTTAATGAGAGAGTTGTATCGTTTGGCATCGAAATACAACCTTCAACCATTACAAGAGAAACTACAAAAAGCCTATCCTGATCAATTCAATCAAAAAGACATGATGTGGTTTGAGCATGGTAAGACAATTACCTCTTCAAAAAATGCGACAACGCCTACACAACAAGAAAAATCATTTGAAGAATTGACCGCACTTTTGGCCAAAATTAACCCTGAACATCCTTTGTATCAACAAGCATTGCAAGATCGTTTTGTGATGGGTGTCCGATTAAATAAATTTGATGAAATAGAGGATGACTTCAATACATTACAGACTCAACCTAATGTGCCAGCGTATTTAGAAGAAGCCTTTGGTGATTATTGGGCAGCAAAAGGCTCACCACACAAAGCATTAGCGATTTATCAAGCAATTGAACAACAAGCCTTAAACAATAAACTCGCTGTGAACGATGGTTTACTTCATAAACTCTCTCTCACTGCAAGCGATGCGGGCAAATTTGAATTGGCTCAACAATATTTAGAGCGTATGAATTCAAATATTTATATCAATGACTATACCCGAACATCAAAAATTCTAAATCCAGGCTACGATTCTCGCTATTTTGGTTTGGCACGTTTAGCCTTATGGCGTGGTAACCGCAAATTGGCTCAGCAACTGATTGATGATCGTCTATTTAATAAAACGCCAGGTGATCCATGGGTTATGTTGCAAAAAGCAGAACTTGAGCGAAATCGTGGCAACTATGATGATGCCAAATTATGGGCTGAAAAAGCCGGTTATTTTTTGAGTAAAAATGATCAGCAAGAAGCACGCAATAACCTGGCAGAAACTGCTTTAAGTCAAAATGATTTACCAACAGTTTCAAAAACAATTGATGCAATGAATGAAGAACAACGTCAGTCAGCACAATCCCTCATAAACCATTACGAACAAGCACGTTCTGGCAAAATTGTAGGAAGTATCGGCTTACAGCATCGTACCTCACCAATCAGTTATAGCAATGAAAGTAGCCAAGATTATGCGATTTACACACCGAAAACAGCAAATGGTCACGATCTCTACGTTCATTACTTAGAAACTCGCTCCCCTTATGACAAAGAAAGTCTCATTTCTCGCCGAATTGGCGTAGGAACAGAGCTCAATTTCTATCCACTCCAAGTGAAAATGGAAAGCGGGAAAGGCATTAAGCTTAATGATAAAGCCTATTTCTCTACAGAGGCAAATTATACCCTCAACCAGCATTGGTCATTTAATTTAGACGCCAATATTAATGGTAGTGGCACTCCAGTTAAAGCCATCAATAAAGGGGTGTATACCAAAGATATTGGTTTCTCTACCACATATTCCTATTCCGATATTTTCCAAGCTGGGCTAGGTGGTGGCGTCATGAAATTTAATGACGGCAACTTAAGAAAAGAAGCCAATTTCTGGTTGAATCTCAATACATTCAAACATGACCGTTGGGCGCTAACCAACAATTTCAGAATCGATTACAGCAAAAATAAAACCATTGATTCTGCTGAATATTACAACCCATCAAAAGCGACAAGCTTGGAATTCGGTGCGGATTTAAGTTACTACCAACCACTTAATTATGGCTTAGTCTTAAATCATCACCTGAAAGCCAGTGTGGGTGCTTATAAACAGGCAGAACTCAATCAAGAAAAAATGTGGTCGATAAGTTACGGACACCAATGGCGTGTTGGTAAAAAATTTGGCGTGTCTTATGAAATTGGTCGTAAAAAGAATATTTACGACGGCAGTGCTGAATTCAACAATTTCGGAAATTTAAACTTCTCTATTTATTATTAAATACTTAAGCGGTATAACTTTATGAGATCTCTAAAACATTTTGCAAAAATCATTATTTGCATGCTTTCCCTTTTTTCGGCTTTTGCCTTTGCGCAAGATCGTTATGGCGTATTAGCTTATCACTCTGTGGTAGATGAAAGTGCGGCTGAAAATCAAAAACAGTATTTTCCTCAAACGATTTCTGCCCAAATGTTAATTAAACATTTTAATTGGCTAAAAGAAAACGGATACAATGTGATCAGTTGGCAGCAAGTTATCGATGCTGAAAATGGTAAAGGCACATTACCTGATAATGCGGTGTTGCTAAGCTTCGATGATGGCTATGAGACTATGTATAACGTTGTCTTCCCTCTATTGAAAGCCTATAACTACCCCGCTGTTTTTGCACCAGTTACGGGCTGGTTAGATACGCCGGCAGATCAAAAAATCGCTTATGCCGATAAAATGCTGGATCGTTCTGTTTTTGCCACTTGGTCGCAAGTCAAAGAAATGGAACAAAGTGGGCTCGTTGAAGTTGCCTCACATACTCATAATCTTCATAACGGTATAAATGCCAACCCATCTGGTGGTCAATTACCCGCTGTGATTGCGCCTGAATATAAAAACGGAAAATATGAAACAGAAGATGCCTACAAAAACAGATTGAAATCTGATTTCACTCGTTCTGTTCAAACGTTAGTCAATCATGTCGGTAAGAAACCACGTGTAATGGTGTGGCCTTATGGACAATTTAATGATGTTGCTGTGCAACTTGCACGACAAGCAGGAATGCCACACTATTTCTCATTAGGTGAAAAAATCATCAATAAAGTTGGCGATAAACATATTGGACGCTTATTACTTAATGCAGAAACCGATCTAAATACCGTTAAAAACTATCTTGATGGCATTGATGAAAGCAAACAAATTCAACGAGTACTGCATGTCGATTTAGATTATGTCTATGATGCGGATAAAGCTCAGCAAGCCAAAAACCTTGATAAGTTAATCGACCGCATCTATCGCTATGGTGTGACGACAGTTTATCTTCAAGCCTTCTCTGATCCCGATGGGGATGGTGTAGCGGATGCCTTGTATTTCCCAAATAAATACCTTCCTGTACGCGATGATATTTTTGGCCGAATTGCCTGGCAATTACAAACGCGCGCAGGCGTAAAAGTTTATGCCTGGATGCCTGTACTCGCCTTTGATTTACGTAAAAATGTAAAAGAGGCGGAATATGTCATTGATAGCCGCACGGGCAAACCTTCAACAAAGGCCTATTTACGTCTTTCACCTTATAACAAACAGAATGTTGAAATCATTAAATCCATTTATAACGATTTGTCATTCTACGCAAAATTTAATGGCATTTTATTCCATGATGACGCGTTCCTAACCGATTTTGAAGGTGCAGAAGGTAATCACGCTGAAGGCATGGTTAGCCCACAAGCAAAACAAAAAACACAAGATTTAATCCAATTAACCCATCAACTCACCGATGCGTTAAAACCTTATTTCTTGCGTGGTTCATATTCTCTTAAAACGGCTCGTAATCTTTATGCATCAGTGATCACAAATCAAAATGCAGAAGAATGGTTGGCACAAAACTTAAAAACGCTCACTGACAATTACGATACCACTGCCATCATGGCGATGCCATACATGGAAAATGAGCAGCCTATTTCACAAGAAGAAGCCTATCAATGGTTTGTTTCTCTCATTGAAAATGTGAAAACCCAAGCACCATTAGATAAAGTATTGTTTGAATTCCAAGCGGTGAATTGGCGAACTCAAAAACCAATTCCTGAATCCGAGTTGATTGATTGGATGAAGCTATTGCAAAAAAATCATATTTATAGCTATGGATACTATCCGGATAACTTTTTAACTAATCAACCGGATCTGAACAAAATGAAACCGTATTTTTCGGTAAATACGAATGCAGGAAAAAAATAAGGATTGACGATGAACCAACAATTCTTAGAAGCCGTGAGTATCTTCGTATTCATGTACCCTGCCGGGATGGCAATATATTGGGTGACGGCAAGCCTGTGTTATTACCTTTTTATGGAAGGAAAACTTGGGCAACCAACTTTCCAACAAATGCCAAAAGAACGCGTTCCTATGGTTAGCATTATGGTGCCTTGCTACAACGAAGGGGACAATCTAGATGAAGCTATTCCTTACTTGCTCCAACTCAGATACCCAAACTATGAACTGATCTTCATCAATGATGGCAGTAAAGATAACACGGGCGAAATTATTGAGCGTTGGGCAAAAGCTGACGAACGCATCGTGGCGCTTCACCAAGAAAACCAAGGTAAAGCCAGTGCATTAAATCATGGCTTATTAGTTGCTAAAGGTGAATATGTAGCCTGTATTGATGGCGATGCGGTATTAGATTTCGATGCTATCGACTATATGGTGCAATCCCTTGAATTAAACCGCACTTACGGTGCTGTTACAGGCAACCCACGCGTACGTAACCGCAGTACCATCCTAGGTCGCTTACAAGTGTCGGAATTTAGCTCCATTATCGGTTTAATCAAACGCGCTCAAAGCCTGATGGGAACGATCTTCACGGTATCTGGAGTATGCTGCCTATTTAGAAAAGATGTAATGGAAGAAATTGGTGGCTGGAGTACCAATATGATCACCGAAGACATTGATGTTAGTTGGAAAATTCAAACGGCCGGTTACAACATCATGTATGAACCTCGTGCTTTATGTTGGGTATTAATGCCTGAACGTCTATATGGTTTATACAAACAACGTTTACGCTGGGCACAAGGTGGCGCCGAAACCATCATCAAATATTTCCCACAGGTCTGGCGCTGGAAAAACCGCCGTCTATGGCCAATGTATGCCGAATATTTTGTTACCGCAACTTGGGCAATCTTATTGGTTGTACTGGTTGCACTTGCACTATACCGCAAGATTACCTTAGGTATAGGTATTCAAAACATGGAGCTGTTTGAAACAAATATCTCGATCATGTTTTTTTCCTTCTTCTTACAGTGTCTCTTAAGTTTATACATTGATTCACGTTATGAAAAAGGATTGATCCAATATGGAATTTCCTGCATTTGGTATCCCTATGTTTATTGGTTACTCAATACCGTAACGTTACTCGTTGGAATCCCAAAAGCGATTTTTAGAAACAAGTCCAAGCTAGCTGTCTGGACAAGCCCTGACAGAGGAGTTTAAATAATGGCAACCGCCACTTTACAACAATTGATGGTTATTAATAAAGGTAGCAGCCTTCCCTTGCTGATTAAAGCCAAAAGCTTTGTACTAGATCTAGTTACCTGGGCTTTATGGGCTTATATCATCACTTTTGTCGCGAGATATGCGGAACGCATCTTCACTAAACCGATTCTGGAAAGTTTCTTTTTTGTTGATGTGGTCAGCATCATGTTTTCTGTCTCTGCGGTATTGGTCATCTTGGCTTATATTTGGTCTATTCTTACCGTAGCAAAAGAATAACTCGCAAAAAACTTAATATAAAAAAACCGCACTTTGGTTAACAAATCAAAGTGCGGTTATTTTTAGAAATGTTTAATTAGATACGATATTCTCTAATTAAGCTTTTGGACCTGCTGCGATAAGTGCTTTACCTTCTGCGTTGGTCGCATATTTTTCGAAGTTTTTCACGAAACGTCCAGCAAGGTCTTTCGCTTTCGCTTCCCATTGTGCTTTATCCGCATAAGTATCACGTGGATCTAAGATCGCTGGATCTACGCCTGGTAATGCTTTTGGAATAGCTAAGTTAAAGATTGGTAACTCACCCATTTCTGCTTTTTCGATAGAACCATCTAAGATGGCATCGATAATACCACGGGTATCTTTAATTGAGATACGTTTACCTGTACCGTTCCAACCAGTATTAACTAAATACGCTTCTGCACCGGCAGCTTGCATACGTTTAACTAACACTTGAGCATATTGTGTTGGGTGGAGTGTTAAGAATGCTGCACCGAAACATGCTGAGAAAGTTGGCGTTGGCTCAGTAATACCACGCTCTGTACCGGCTAATTTAGCGGTGAAACCAGATAAGAAGTAGTATTTGGTTTGCTCTGGTGTCAATTTAGACACTGGAGGTAACACACCGAATGCATCCGCAGTTAAGAAAATTACTTTCGTTGCGTGACCTGCACGAGATACTGGTTTAACAATATTATCAATGTGATAAATCGGGTAAGACACACGAGTATTTTCAGTTTTAGAACCATCATCGAAATCAACTGAACCATCTGCACGAACCACGACGTTTTCTAATAATGCATCACGACGGATTGCACGGTAGATATCTGGCTCATTTTCTTCAGAAAGATGGATAGTTTTCGCGTAGCAACCACCTTCAAAGTTGAAAATACCAACATCATCCCAACCGTGCTCATCGTCACCGATTAATTCACGTTTTGGATCGGTAGAAAGTGTGGTTTTACCTGTACCTGATAAACCGAAGAAAATTGCTACATCACCGTCTTTACCTACGTTAGCAGAACAGTGCATTGCACCTACACCTTTAAGTGGTAGGAAGTAGTTCATCATTGAGAACATACCTTTCTTCATTTCACCGCCGTACCAAGTACCACCGATTAATTGAATACGCTCAGTTAAGTTAAATGCAACGAAGTTTTCAGAGTTCAAACCTTGCTCTTTCCAGTTCGGGTTGGTGCATTTAGAACCGTTCATGACCACGAAATCTGGTTTAAAAGTTTTTAATTGTTCTTCTGTTGGACGAATGAACATATTTTTCACAAAGTGTGCTTGCCATGCGACTTCCGTCACAATACGCACTGCGATACGGTCTTTTTCACTTGCACCACAGAAACCATCCACCACAAATAAACGTTTACCAGAAAGTTGTTTAGTCACAAGACCTTTTAAGCTTGACCACGTTTCTTGAGTCATTGGTTTATTATCGTTTTTCGCTACATCAGACGTCCACCACACTGTATCTTTTGTGGTATCATCTAAAACGATGTATTTATCTTTCGGTGAACGACCGGTAAAGATCCCCGTATCAACAGCCACCGCACCCGTTGTGGTAAGTGTCCCTTTTTCAAAGCCTTCTAAGCCTGGTTTTGTTTCTTCTTCAAAAAGTTGTTCATAACTTGGGTTATAAACCACTTCTTTAACATCACGAATACCAACAGCTTCAAGTTCTTTAATTACGTTTTTAACATCAGTCATAGTTCACCTCTTGATTAAAAAGTTTAAAAATTTTTTCCTATGTTCATTGTATGGGAATTGTCAAAAAAAAAATGTTAACTAGATCTCATTTTTGAACATTCATTGGAAATTTCTACCTATTTTTAGGGTGTTTTTGGGAGCCAAGATAAAGTGCGGTTGATTTCACCTTTACTTTTCCTATATAGTGATAACCATTCTCAAATTAAGACTGAATAACCATGTTCTCATTTCTGCGTTTACCCTTTTTATTTTTCCTGCTGATGTTTACGCAAAGTACGCAAGCAGAACCCGACTTTAAGATTCCACCTATTCAAGAAAGCATGAAAAAAATGTATCAGATTCAACAAAAAGATTTTACCTTTGAAGACAAACATTACCGTTTGTTTATTGCTGTTCCACCAAAAACATCGCAAAAACTGACCGCACTTTACACGTTGGATGGCAATGCACAATTTCCAATAGCAGTGAATGCTGTCAATCCTCATAAACCGCTCCCCCTTATTGTCGGTATCGGTTATGTATCTGATAAAGCTTACGCTATTGAGGAACGAATGAGAGATTACACTTTCCCAGTAGAAGGCGCTGAATTTGCCAAAGGGGGAAAAGCTGCCGATTTTCTACGTTTTATTCAACAAGACGTAAAACCTTACATTGAGCAGCATTTCGACATCAATAAGGAAAAACAATATTTCTTTGGCCATTCTTTTGGTGGGTTATTTGGATTATATGTACTCTTCCATCAACCAGATTTATTTCAATATTACACCTTGGCAAGCCCTTCTCTTTGGTGGGGGAATGGTTCATTTTTACCTCAAACCGAACCTTGGATTCGCCAAAAACCATCACATATCCAGATTACATTAGGCTATTATGAAGACCATCCTGAGCAGGATCCAAATATCACCGAAGAACAATTACAACGTATTAATCAACGGAAACAAATGCGAACAATCAATGCGCATCAGTTGGCGGAAATATTGGAAAAACAAGGTAATTCCGTGGAATTTATTTCCATTCCCAATAAAAATCATGGTGGCTCGATTCCGGACGCTATCAAACATTGTTTGGAACAAGTTCAACAATAAAAGGCTATAAAAAATCCCCGTTATACTAAACGGGGGTTTTTCTTATTGGGCTTGTTTGAGTTTATCAATCGCTTCTTTATTGAAGAAGTAATGTGTGCCACAACATTCACACTGCATATCAATACTGCCTTTATGCTCTTCTAAGATTTCATCAATTTCAGCTTCTGGAATCAGCAACAATGCTGCACCAGAACGTTCAGGTGAGCAACCGCAGAAGAAAGAAACAGTTTGCGGTTCAAAAACTTCCACTACTTCTTCATGATATAAACGATAAAGCAATTCTTCTGCAGGTAATCCAAATAACTCCTCATCTTTGACTGTTGCAGCTAAGGTCGTTAAATGTTCAAAATCTTCTGGTGTACCTTGACCATCCGGCATAATCTGTAGCAACATTCCAGCGGCAACGGCTTTACCGTCATATTCACCCGTGCGAATAATAAGTTGCGTTTGTAATTGCTCTGAACGGACAAAATAGTCTTCTAAACATTCCGTAATGGTTGGTTTATCTAAACCGATAACACCTTGATAACGCTCACCCTCGTTTGGTGCAATCGTAATCACTAACACACCTTTGCCAATCATATCATGTAGGCTCATGCCGTCTTGAATATCACCTTGCACACGTGCTAATGCACGAATTTGTTGCTGATCATTGCCATTAACTAAGGCTAATTTTAATGGACCATCACCTTGAATTTGAACCGTAATATTGCCATTAAATTTTAATGTGGCGGTCAACAAATTCGTTGCCACCATCATCTCGCCCAGTAAGTTTTGTACCGCTTTTGGATAATGATGAGTATTCAATGTATCAGTAAAGGTTTGGTTTAATCGTACCCATTCACCACGCACGGCACGGTTTTGGAAAAGGTAACGGTAAAGTTTGTCATTGTCTTGAGTGTAATTCATTATTTGTTCCTATTTATTCTTTGAGTAAAAAGTGCGGTCAATTTTGAGAATAAATTGTAAACGTTCAAAAAAGATGTCGTTTTGTTACCGCACTTTATGCCTGTGCAGTATTATGGGGGTGAAAATCAAAATTACAAGCCAAAAAGAAAAGCGGATAGCTTTCACTATCCGCTCGTTTTATACTATTAAACTGATAAATTACCAGTATGCACGTAAACCGATAACAGTTTTGAAATCACGGCTACGATCTACAGTGCTGTTTTCGTATTTAGTGCGGGTTGCTTGCCATTCTAAGAATGGTTTCACTTTTAAAGAACCTTGGTTAAACACATAGTATTCAGTACCTACCATGAATTGGCGAGTTCTGTCTGTATTATTACTGTGTTTATCTGTTTTATATGCATACATTGCATAAACGTTCCAATCTTCGTTTAAACCTTGACGAACAATTGCACGCACTTCATTTTTAATGCGTTTGTCACCTTGGTTTTTGGTTACTTGACGCTCCAAATCTAAGCCATAAGTGGTGTGAACGAAGTTATATGCTAAACCTAAGCCATAAGCATTACGGAATAATGACGTGTTGTTTGCATTTTCGGAAATTTCACGAGTAAAACCTGCTGCTACAGTTACATTTTGAATGCTATCAATTGCATGGTTGAAGATAAGACCTGTACCCCAAGCATTTTTACGTTTGTTTGTTAAATCAAGGTTTTTCATGCTACGTTTGCTTGAACCACCGTAGTACGCACCAAATTTAACTTTGTTATCACCATAGTTACCGTTGTACACGTATTGAGTTACACGACGAGCAGAACCATCTAATAAGCCATCAGATAAGCTGTAAGTATTTGCTAAGTCGGTTTGTTTTACTTCATCAGTGATAGTTGGCATGTTACCGTAAGTTAACTCACCAAATTGTTTGTGGCCAAAACCAGCGTAAAGGAAGTGAGTATAAACATGATCAAAATCATGTTGTGAAGGTGCTTCACCACGCATACGCCATTCAGCACGACCTAATGCATAAAAATCACCACCTAAGCTTTGTTTTAATTTAATACCAAAACGTGAACCATTGTTATCTACTGCGTGGTTGATGTGCTCTTTGCTTTCACCGCCCGCTACATAGTTAGTTTTGTTAGACGTGCTTTCCCACTTAACACGTAAAGAACCATAGAAATCAACATCCGTACCAGTTTGGTCAATGTGGAAGTTATAAGCTTGTGCAGAACCTGCTGCTAATGCAGCTACAGATAAAGCAAGAAGTGTTTTTTTCATAACGCTTTCCCTATTATTTAATGAAGTTAATAAAAATTGAACTTTTTTAGTCTATACATCATAACCTAAATGTGTCAATCTTAAATTTTTCCAACTATCAGAAAATAGACAATATTTTGACTAAAATTAATCTAAATCAATACATTTCCAATTATTCTACAAACTATTTAATTAAGGCATTTAGTCTAGAAAAGACCTGCATTGAAGTAATATTTCCCATTGAATTTGCCGTTAAATAATGCTGATTTTTACCATAACAGCCAATTAAGGTCGGATCCGTTGCACCATAAAGCGTAATATTCGGTTTATCCAGCGCAGCAGTTAAGTGGGCAAGCCCGGTATCCACCGAAACCACTGCTTTCGCATTAGCAATTTGATAAGCCAATTCATGTAATGAAAGCTTAGGTAAAACAACTACGTGAGATAATCCTTTTGCTAATCGCTCTGCTCTAGCCTTTTCTTTTTCATTTCCCCAAGGCAAACGGACTTGAACAGAAAGTGCGGTCAGTTTTTCGATTAAATTTCGCCATTCTCGTTCTGGCCAATGCTTTTCATCTCTTGTCGTAGAATGAAAAAAGATCACATAAGGCTCGATAGAATCTGCGGAAATAAAATGACGGGCAATGTCATAATCCCCTTTCGCTTTCGGTAATGGATAAGATAAGGCTTGCGCAAAAAGTTGGCGAATACGTTCTACCGCATGTTGTTGATAAGAAATATCGTATTTTTTATCGTAGAACAAGGAGGCAATCGGTTCACGGATACTTTTTCGATCATAACCATGCTTAACGCCATTGGTTAAGCGTGTCGCAAAAAAGGCACTTTTAAAAAGCCCTTGAGCATCAATCACAGCATCATATTGATTGGCTTGTAATAAAGTGCGGTAAGATTTCCATTCATTTTTTGTTTGAACCGAAAAAGGTGATTTTCGCCAACGTCTTAAGGCTATTGGAATGATTTGTTTCACGGCAGAATGCCAACGTGGGATTTCGGTAAAATTCTCTTCCACCACCCAATCAATGGATAAATTAGGAATAGCAAGCTGTGCATCAGTCAGTGCAGGCAAAGTATGGATTATATCGCCCATAGAAGACGTTTTGATCACGCATACTTTCATTTGATTAACCTTCTTCCCCAATGCATAATTCCAAGCCCAGATACGGCTAAAACGCCGCCAATAATTAAGGAGGAATCCACTTGTTCATTCAACCAAACGGCTGAAAATAAAATGCCTAAAATCGGCACAAGAATAATGTAAGCCGAGGCATTGCCTGCCCCTAAGTGTTTCACACCATCAAAATACCATGCATAAGCCAACACTGTTGAGCCAAATGCAAGACCTAGTAAACTAAACCATTGCGATCCATTTAATTGAAATACGGTTGCCCAATCTTCCGCACTTTCCGTCCATAATGCTGCCGACGTCAGCATGAAAAAACCAAAAGTAGAAGAAATCGTGGTGGCGGTGAGAGAATCAATTCCGATTAATACTTTACGAGCCAATAAAGTATAAGCAACCCAGCAAACTAAAGCACAAAGCAATAACATTTGACCGAATCCAAAATTTTGTAAGAGATTAGTTGGATTCCCTTTTGTCATGGCTAACAAAGAACCGCTAATCGCAATAATCATCCCTAATACAACCCAGCGATTCCATTTTTCTTTAAATAATAAAATAGCAAAAAACATCGTAAAGACGGGGTTAGAAGCAACCACCATCGTTCCTTGCCCTGCTGGAACATATTTCAAACCCCAAATAAAGAAAGTCGAATAACCAAAGATCCCAAGCAAAGCCGTTAACAATAACCCCACCCATTGATTAGGTCGCAGTTGTTTAGCATATTTGAAGCGATTCGCCGCATATAGCCAAATAATGAGTGGAATAATGGCGAAAAAAAAGCGCACGCTTGAAGCAACAAATGTCGGCATAGCTTGGGCAACCACTCGTCCCCAAGGCCAAGAGGCGCCCCATAAAATCACCATTCCAATTAATTGTAAATGTATGCGGAGAGGGTTCATATCATTAACATATCCTGTTTAGCCTTTTCTATTTACTTAAAGGCTCTGCTTGATAAGCTTTAATTTTTTCTCGTAAAGCGGCTTCAAATGCTTCTCGATGAACGTCATCCTGAAAAGCTGAATGAGGAATAGATAAATACTGTCCACTACCAATTCGAATCGTTAAGTAACCATAATGATTTTCGATATGATGAATGTACCGATAATTATATAAAGTTTGGCAGAGAGCTATTTCAGAACATAACCCATCTTCTTTAATTCGTATGGTTCTTTTTTCCTTATTAGCTTCCTCATATACTTGGCTTTGAAAAGCTTTGGTATTTAAATAAGGTCGCAGACAAACAGCATAAAAAAAAGAACATAGTGAGATAATCAATAATATATGCCCAGCATAATTAGCTAAGATATTTTCATAGCAATCATATAAATACTCTCCCCAATCCATCAGTTCAAAAGCAAGAAAAATACTTGGAAGCAAGAAAAATAAATATAATAAAAGATCGCCTAAACTCATCATCTTACGAAATTTATTATGCTTATAAACATTACGACTAATTTTACGAACCGCTTTGGCTTCATTTTTATCTAATACGGGTTGATATGTCACTTCCATTTTATATTCTCTCTTTCTTAAATGTCTAAAAGTGCGGTCAGTTTTTCTACCACATTTTCAGGTTTAATATCAATCAAACTTTGATGATACCCTTCCGAGCTATCTGTACTTTTACGCACCTTAATTAAATCGCCTTCAATTAAACGAATAATCACAGCCTTATCTGATAATGGTGGCGTATAAGTTGGGCTCGTTGGGCCGTAAAGTGCAACCAATGGACGATCTGTCGCAGCGGCAATATGCATTAAGCCACTGTCATTACTCACTACTGCCGTACAGTTAGCAATTAAATCTACCGCTTGATTCAGGTTTGTTTGCCCTGCTAAATTCAAACAGAACGGTTGTAGCTCGGCAGGCAACGCATTGCGGATTTGCTCTCCTGCGTCCACATCTTTTGGTGAACCAAATAATTCTACTGCGTAGCCTTTTTCAATCAGCATTTCGGCTAATTTAGCATAGTGATAATGCGGCCAACGTTTTGCCGGGCCAAATTCCGCCCCCGGACAAAATCCAATAATCGGACGTTCGCCTAAAAGTGCGGTCTGTTTTTCAAAGTTTTTTAAGGTTTCTGCTTGTTGAGTTGGATCAACGGTTAAATAAGGTTTTAGAACAGGAATATCAGCCGCTTTTGGCACCGCATTTTGCTCAAAGGCTAACGCTACATAACGTTGCACCATCATAGGGTAATCACATTTGTTATTGCGTAAATCGTTAAGCAAGAAATAACGGCTTTCCCCTTTCCAACCACGACGTACAGCAATTTTTGCAAAGGCGGGAATAAAGGCTGACTTCAAGGAGTTTGGTAGCACGATCGCTATATCATATTGATTACGCAATGCTTTACCTAAACGATAACGCTCACACAAGGCAAACTTGCCGTGTCCGAGCGGCATTTCAATGGCATGACGCACTTCAGGCATACGGGCTAAAAGCGGTTTACACCAATTCGGTGCCATCACATCAATTTGGCAATGGGGGGATTGCAGTTTGAGTTGTTGATACAAACTGTGCGACATCATCATATCGCCGACCCAAGATGGGCCGATAATTAAAATATTCATGCTTGACCTTATAACAAAAGTGCGGTTAAAAATAAGACTAATTTTAACCGCACTTTATTCATTTTCTAGTATTGAACGACATTATTTGTTCAATATTTTTATTTAACCACGCCATGTACTCAGCCACACCTTCCGCTACGGTTTTAAATGGTTTGTCATAGCCAGTTGCGCGAAGTTTCGTTAAATTCGCTTGCGTATATTCTTGATAGCGAGATTTCAAATGCTCTGGGAATGGAATGGTTTCCACCTCGCCTTTGCCATGGAATTTAATTACCGCTTTTGCCACTTCCGCAAAAGACTCTGCATTGCCAGTACCGCAGTTGAAGATACCTGAAATACCATTTTGCCAACACCAAATGTTGACTTGTGCTACATCGCCTACATAAACGAAATCACGACGGAAGTGCTCACTGCCAGCAAATAATTTTGGATTTTCACCTTTCAGGATTTGGTTATTTAAGTGGAATGCCACGCTTGCCATTGAACCTTTGTGACCTTCACGCGGACCATACACGTTGAAATAACGGAAACCACATACTGGTGATTGCGCTTCAGGTAAAATTGCACGCACATATTGGTCGAATAAGAATTTAGAATAACCGTACACATTCAATGGGCCTTCAAATTCACGCTCTTCACGGAATTCAGTTTTGTCGCCATAAGTAGCCGCACTTGATGCATACAAGAACGGAATTTGACGATCTAAGCAGTAATGCAATAACTCTTTTGAATACTCGTAGTTATTGTGCATGATGTATTTACCGTCCCATTCAGTGGTCGCCGAGCAAGCCCCTTCATGGAATACGGCATCGATATCACCTAAATCATCACCAGCAATAATTGACGCGATAAAGTCTTCTTTGTCACAGTAATCTGCAATATCAAGATCCACTAAGTTAATGAATTTAGTCCCGTCTTTTAAGTTATCCACCACTAAAATATCTTTGCGTCCCATATCGTTTAATGCTTTAACGATATTACTGCCGATGAAACCGGCGCCACCTGTTACGATAATCATAATTCTGTCCTCTTTAAAATAAGTCTGTGTATTGTAATAGATTTTGTGCCGCTTAGCCAAAAAACTCTGTGAAAAACAACCGCACTTTTAAGCCCCAGTAACTCGTCCAGCCCGTTGTGGCCAAATCCATTTTTCCTTTATTTAAAATAATAATGGTCGGTGTCACATTCACCTGCCATTGATCCGCAATCTTGCCTTGAGGATCATTCACCGTTGTAAACTGATAGTGATGTGTTTGTAAATAATCCTCCACATCCTTATTTGTCCCCGAACGTAGCGCGACAGAGACTACCGGATAGCCTTCTTCTGAAAGTGAATTAATCGCTGGAGAAGTATAACGACAATAACCACACCAACTTCCCCAGAAGTAAATGATCGTCGGCTTAGTTTGATCTAATTGAGGCAAAAAGAAGGCATCCCCCTGTAAATCATAAAGTGCCGTCGCATTGATTTCAGGTGGAATATTGGGTTTACGAATAAAATCGAGAATACTGCTTACGACAATCAACGTCAGCATGAGCGAAATCGCATTTTTTAATAATGTTTTAAGTTTCACAATAAAATTTCATGATCTAGGATAAATGGATTGTAATCGATCAGAAAAGTGCGGTCAAAATTACAGATATTTTGCTATGATAACCATATCATTTAATAAGGAGAAAAAATATGGATAGTAAACAATTAGCACAATATATTGATCACACAGCCCTTACTGCTGAAAAAACAGAACAAGATATTCTTAAACTCTGTGATGAAGCCATTCAGTACGGCTTTTATTCAGTCTGCATTAATTCAGGTTATATTCCTTTAGCCAAAGAAAAACTCGCTGGCTCAAACGTCAAAATTTGTACCGTTGTTGGTTTCCCACTTGGTGCCAACTTATCCTCAGTCAAAGCGTTTGAAACCCAAGAAACCATCAAAGCGGGTGCAGGTGAAATCGATATGGTAATTAATGTTGGCTTGATTAAATCAAATAAATGGGATGCCGTAAAAGACGACATTCAAGCTGTATTAACCGCTTGTCATGGCGTGCCACTTAAAGTGATTTTGGAAACCTGCTTACTCACCAAAGAAGAAATTGTGAAAGCCTGTGAAATCTGTAAAGCGTTGGGTGTGGCATTCGTTAAAACCTCAACGGGTTTCAATAAAGGCGGCGCAACCGTAGAAGATGTGGCATTAATGAAGAAAACGGTAGGCAACATCGGCGTGAAAGCCTCTGGCGGTATTCGTGATACCCAAACCGCACTAGCAATGATTGAAGCAGGCGCTACACGAATTGGTGCAAGCGCAGGCATTTCGATTTTAACGGGTGTTTCTGATAATACCTCTAGTAATTACTAATTGATAATAAAAAAGGAGATTGAAGTGTGTGCTTCAATCTCCTTTTTTAAACATCAATTAAAGAATTTCTAATAACTTCGCAAAGCCATCAAACACCCAATCTGGGTTTGATTCAGCAATTGGGATATTGTAGTTGTATCCATAAGTTAATCCCACAACCGGGCAGCCTGCTGAATGTGCCGCGAGAATGTCATTTCGAGAGTCACCTACAAACAACACTTGGCGAGGTTCTACGCCAAATTTACCACATAAATAATACAATGGGCCTGGATGTGGTTTAATAGCAGGTAATGATTGCCCACCAAGCATTTCACTGAATAAATGATCGATGCCAAATGCCGCTAATACCGGCTGAACGTGACGAGTTGGTTTGTTCGTTACTACAGCTAAGGTATAACCTCGAGCTTTCAAAGTTTCTAATGTTTCTTTTACATTTGGATATAAACGGCTCACATTACAAAGGTTCTCCGCGTAATACACGTTAAAACGCTCTTTCACTTGTTCCATTTCTGCATCTGAAAAGTCTTTACCTGTTTGCTCTTTTGCCCATTCTAAAGCTCGTGCAATCAATACTGGTGCCCCATTACCAATCCAAGTTAACACTAACTCTTCTGGTGCTTGAGGTAATCCAAAGTCTGCTAAAGCAGAATTCACAGACAACGCTAAATCTGGCAAGCTATTCACAAGCGTACCGTCTAAATCAAAACCGATAACTTTAAATTGAGTCTTCATTCTTACTACCATTTATTTAACTGAAGCTAACTGCGCGCGCATTTGATCAATGATTTGTTTATAATCTGGTTTACCAAAAATCGCTGAACCTGCTACAAACATATCTGCACCGGCTGCGGCGATTTCTGCAATATTATCCACTTTTACCCCACCATCAACTTCTAAACGGATATCTAAACCGCTTTCATCAATTAGACGACGTGCCTGTTGTAATTTTCTCAATGTTGAAGGTAAAAAAGATTGTCCACCAAATCCTGGATTCACGGACATTAACAAAATCACATCCACCTTATCTAATACATAATCCAAATAACTTAATGGTGTGGCAGGATTAAACACTAAACCCGCTTTACAGCCGTGATCTCGAATGAGCTGTAAAGAGCGGTCAATATGTTCACTGGCTTCAGGATGAAATGTAATGTAATCCGCACCCGCTTTGGCAAAATCAGGAATAATACGATCGACCGGTTTTACCATCAAATGCACGTCAATAGGTGCTTTAATACCATAATCACGCAAAGCTTTACACACGGCTGGGCCAAAGGTTAAATTCGGCACATAGTGGTTATCCATTACATCAAAATGAATCACATCCGCACCGGCATTCAACACGTTTTGCACATCATCACCAAGACGAGCAAGATCTGCAGAAAGGATAGAAGGGGCGATTAAATAAGGTTTCATTTGTCATCTCCTAAAGGATAAAAGTGCTTGTAGTTTACTACGTTAGGCTAAATTTTACCTTGATTATTTACAAGTTTTAGCTGAAAACAAAGAAAAAATAACCGCACTTGATTCAATTGTCTCAAAGTGCGGTTGGTTTTTATCCTATTTTAAAAGGACTGATTAGTTTAATCCAATGATTTCCCAACGGTTGTGAGATTGACCATCGATTTTGCCTTTTTTCACGTTAGTGATGTAATCGATCATCATATTTTGGATAGTGCCTTTTTCGCGGCCCATTGCGACTTTAGATTCCCAAAGTACTGGAATTTTTTGGCCTTCCCAAATACCACCTTTACCGTTTAATTGAGCGAAACGATATGAGTTCATACCCACTTTTAATTTCATATCATCTGTCACCGGTTTGCCGTCAGCAAGAGTTAAATCAACGATTTTGCTACCTTGTGGGTTACGTAAGTCAATTTTGTAATTTACGCCACCAAAAATGTCGTAAGTCACATATTTTGATTTTTTACGTTCCGCATTGTAACGGTATTCAGTATCACCTGGTTGGATGGTATCGAAGTAGTTCGCAGACCATTCCATATATTCTTTCAATTGTTTACCGGTCATTTCATAAACGGTAACATCACCGCCTGCATAACGATAGTTAAAGATGATGTCTTTTTTCTTGATATCGCCTTTATCCATACGTGCTTTTTGATGGTCGAAAGAGAAAGTCACCACATCTGCACCGCTGTAATGTTGTTCAACATCATTAATGAATGAAGATAAACCAGTATCTTTTGAGAATACAGCAGATACACCGTGTTTAGTCTCTTGAGGTACCATTTCATTCGCTGTTTGACCGATTACTACGTTGTTTAATTCACGTAATTTCTCGTGATAAGGTTTGTAGATTTCCACAATTTTCTTATCTGCTTCAAGTGCTTTAACTGGAACCGTTTTAGATTCTTTCTTCACTAATTTCACTTCTTTTTTATCGTTGATATCAAAAGTTAAATCCACTTCAGATACCACGGTACCGTAACGGTGTGGTTCAGTGATTAGTGTGTTTTTAATGGTTTCACTTGGTACATCTTTATGCATGTGACCCGCGATAACCACATCAATACCATCTACTGCATTGATGACATCACGCATACCAGTATCAGGAATATTGTTTTCATTATCGATACCCATGTGGGTCACCGCAATAATCGCATCCACGCCTTTTGCTTTTAATTTCTCAACTTGTGTACGCGCTTCTTCTGTCGGTGAAGTAAATTTCATGTCTTTTAAGTTGCCCGTATCTTCTTCAAATTTTGCTGACATTGGGGTACTTAAACCAATAATCCCTAACTTCACGCCATCTTTTTCGATGATGGTTGTCGCATCGATATAACGTTTGTCATTTTTCTTATGATAGAAGTTTGCGGTTAATTTTTTCGCTTTGATATCTTTTAGGATTTCATCTAATGCTTTCATCCCAAAGTTAAACTCGTGGTTACCCAATACGAAAATATCATAATTCATTTCGTTTAATACTTTTGGAATTGGGTGATCTTTGTAATATTTTTTATCTTTTGCGAACACATCGATTTGGTTATCTTGGATCGCATCACCGACTTCCACTAACACCACGTTTTTATTATTTTTACGCACATCTTTCACATAAGTTGCAATTTGTGCATAAGAACCTGATTTGTCCTCTACGTCTGCACCATAGCTCCAAGGTACGATACGACCGTGAACATCGGAGGTCCCTAATAATTTAATATTCACTTCTTGTGCCATTGCTGTGCTAACAGCAGAAAGCGCAAATAATGAGCAAAGTAATTTTTTCATAAAATTTCCTTTAAAGTTGCACAATGTGCGGTTAAAAATGCCGGAGAATTATAGCGGTGAATCGATTGCTTACATAATTTTATTTTGAAGAAAAATAAAATTTATGAGCTTGATCACATTTCATTTGGAGGATTAATGCCCTGTTTGAGAAAACAAGTTAATCACTAAAACACCACTGATAATCAACACCATACCTATCAGCCCTGCGGTATCAATTTTCTGACCAAATGCGAAATATGCCACAATAGCGGTCAGAACAATACCAACGCCCGACCAAATGGCGTAAACCAAGCCCACGGAAAGAGTTCGGAAAACAATGGAGACAAAATAAAACGAAATGGCATATAGCGCTAATGAACCAACGGTGGGTAAAAGTTTGGTAAAGCCATCACTGACTTTTAATAAATTCGTTGCCACGATTTCAAGGCAAATAGAGATAGCGAGTAATGTCCAAGGATTCATATCAATCAAACAGTAAAGTAGAAAGACACTATTCTACCTTAAGCGGCGGATGGATGTAATCGAATTTGACGAGCCATGGCTTGCATATAAGGCGCCGTTTGCTCAAAGAAATAACGGTAAGAGACACATAAATAATTATGTGGATTAGGTTCATTTTCGAGAGAAACAAAACGATGTTTCGGGCAACCACCATAACAGAGTTTGCGAAACTCGCAACGCCGACAAAGTGCGGTCAATTTTTGTGATTTTTCTAAACCGAATTGCTGCTGTTTAGTAGAAAGCACAATCTCCGTTAAAGGTTGCTGAGTTAAATTGCCCACCTTATATTCGGGATACACAAAATGATCGCAAGCATACACATCGCCATTGGCTTCTGTGACAAGAGATTGCCCACAAGTGGGTTGGTGAACGCAAGTTGTAGAAGGATAACCAAGCCATTGCCCAAGCAGATTATCAAACTGTGACACATAAATTTTTCCTACATCATGCTCATACCATTCATGAAAGACATCCACGAGAAATTGCCCATAGCCTTCTGATGGTACCGAGAAATCGGTTACTGATTGAGTTTGGGCATGACGTTCAACGATAGGAATAAACTGCATATAAGCCGAACCAAGCTGTTTGAGCGCTAAATAGGTTTCTCTTCCTTTTTGCCAATTTTGATCGTTAATGACGGTTAAGGTGTTAAATTCCACGCCATATTCTTGTAGCAGATTTAACGCTTTGACGACTTTTTCAAAAGTGGGATTACCGTTACCCGAAATACGATAACGATTATGCACAGCACTTAAACCGTCAATAGAAAGCCCAATGAGAAAATGATGTTGTTTGAAAAATGCAGCCCATTGCTGATTAAGGGCAATACCATTGGTTTGAAAGGCGTTTGTAATCTGTTTGCCTTGAGCAAATTCCTGCTGATATTCAACGGCTTGTTTATAAAAATCTAAGCCTAAGAGAGTGGGCTCCCCCCCTTGCCAAGCAAATTCAACCACATTACCAGCATGAGATTGGATATAGTTTTTGACGTAATGTTTTAAGGTGTCTTTCGACATAAAAGGCGCATGTTGCCCAAACTGTTCTGATTTCTCCAAATAGAAGCAATATTCACACTGAATGTTACAGTGAAAACTGCTTGGTTTCGCCATTAAGTGAAAATGAGCTTGTGGTGGAAAAACAGACATCAACCATCCTTTGTTACAACATTATTTATGACCTGATATTCGATCAAATGCCCCGTTTTGTTTGAGTTCTTTCGCAATGCGAATGGCGGTTTCGGTTTCACAGCCAGCATATTCCGCAATTTCGCGATACGTCCAATTATAATCAGGAAAGTTTTGTTTGAGGAAATATAAACTATCCATCACACGATCTAAAGTGCGTAAATAGGCACTTTTTGCTAAACGCTCTTCAGCTTCGCGTAGTTCATCTGCCAAGATCTGCAATAAACATTGGCTCATCACCGTATTATGCGTAAAAAACTCGCTCACTACATTGGGCTTGATGCGAGTAATTTCTGCATCAATTAAAACTTTCGCATTGCAATGATAGTGTTTATCCGTCATGGAAAATAAGGTTCGGAAACCAAAATAATCGCCTTTGGAATATAACCGTACCAAGCTTTCCTTACCATTTTCAAGGGTATGAAATAAGCCAATCAAGCCTGCTTGCACATAATAAAACTCATGTGCCGCCTCACCTTGTTGATACAAGAAGGAGCCTTTCGGCAAGTGATGTAACTCGGTGAGCTGACAATGCGATAACTCAGTAGGCTTGATTGAGCAATTTTCCATAAACGTCCTTAAAAGTGCGGTCAGTTTTTTCTTTGTTTTTATACTTCGTGAATAATCCGATATACCCAGTTTTCTAGCGGATCATTTAAACGTTTCATTTCTTGACGCATTTCTTCTAGCATTTCTTTTTTGATAGCTTCATATTCTGGCTTATAGAACAAATTATGCATTTCAGCCGGATCATTTTTTACATCATAAAGCTCGCAAATGTCCGAAGCATTAAACACTAATTTATAGTCTTTACGGTGCCACATGCGTTGTTCAAAATAAACGAAATGCCCTGCTAACTGTGCCAATATCCCTTTGCGTTGATTATCTTGATGTTGACGAACAATCGGCAAAATACTTTCCCCTTCAAAGGCAGAAGGAATCGGCTGATTAGCCAAATCATAAACAGTAGAGGTTAAATCATGCAAATAGACGAGGTTATCATCTTGTTGATTAACACGATTTGAATTCGGGTCTTTGATAATCATCGGAATGTTGTAAGTGGTATCAAACATGAACTCCCCTTTCTCAATCATTCGATGAGCGCCCATCGCATCCCCATGGTCAGCGGTTGCCACAATAAAAGTGCGGTCATAAATACCGTTGTTTTCTAAAAAAGTAAACAACTCGCCAATTGCATCATCAATCAAGGTGATATAACCCCAGAATTTTGTGATCACTTCTTTCCAATGATCTTCACTCGCTTCCCACATCCCCCACATTTTAGAGATGGTACGATAGTGTCCTGGTTTACCTTCTAGTGGCTTAAAGAAGCTTTCATCTAGTACCACATCTTCTTTTCGATACATGGAATAATACGGTTCTGGCACAATACAAGGCGTATGCGGTCCCCAGAAATTAATCCATGTAAAGAACGGTTTATTTTCAGCAAGTGATTCACTAATATAGCTTTTCGCTTCATCAATGATGAAATACGGGATGGTTTGTTCTTTTGTGCCTGAAAGCAAACCGCAAAGTTCTTGTACACGTAAATGAGGGTTATCACCGAAATAAGCATGGCTCACTTCAGGAATTTCATAGCCTTTTTCATCTAACCATTCTTTATAACGATTGGAATGTGTCGGCGGTTGGTTGAACACTAAATTTTTATACACACCACTGCCCGGATAACCATAGCCGTCAAAGTTATGCCCTTTGATACCATAATCTTCCGGTACGGATTTTGTACCCACGTGCCATTTCCCCACAACATAGGTGTTATAGCCGTCTAGTTTACCGATATTCGGTGCAGCTTCGCTCACTTCACCTGTACCGCCTTTTTCACCATTACGAATGATGCCATGGGTAGATGGCATTAAACCGGTAAAGAGTGAAGTCCGTGCGGGCCCACAAACGGAAGCGGGCGTAAAAGCATTATTAAAACGTACGCCATCTTTCGCTAGACGGTCAATATTCGGGGTTTTAACGATCTGGTGACCATAAGCCCCCAACATATCTTTACGCACTTGGTCGAGTAAAATATAGATAATGTTCATACACAATCCTTATCTATTTTAAGGGCGTACGTGATGTACGCCCGACTGCTTAATGTTGGTTAGAAAGATGTAATTGATGTTCTGTTTTTTCATTTTTTGGTCTAAAGACAATCAACACAATGAGTTGTAACACCGCATACACTTCCAACACTAACATTGGATTGCCATCTGGAGAAGCAAGACCAACAGGTGATAAGAAAGTATAAAGCGCGATTAAACCAAGAATCAATGAAACAGACGTCACTTTAATGTATTTCCAATTGGTTAAGTCTACATCGCCTTTATTGATGGTATTTTCCACATAAGGCTCACGTTTTAAGAATTGACCTAAAATCAACATCAAGACAACATCAAATACGAATAATCCGCCCATGACATACACGAAATTGATTTTCACCTTGAACACCCAAACAATACTGAAATAAAGTACCACGTGTACAAGTAAGGCTATACGTGCAGCCAAGCCAGAAACTGTTTTATTAAATAAACCCACAGCAAATAACGCCACAATTGGAATATTCACAAAACCAGCAAAGCGTTTAGTGATTAAGAAAATACCATCTGTACCGAACATCAAAAGCGGGCCAATAATCATGGTCACAATCGCCATAATGGTAGAGACTTTTTTCGCATAGACGATCAATTCTTGATCGGTACGTTGTTTTTTACTGATAGATGGTAGTAAGTCTTTACAATAAATCGTCGCTGCAGAGTTTAAGAATGAGTTAAAGGTACTTAAAATTGCGCCGAAAAGTGCAGCAATAAAGAAGCCTTGTAATGCAGTCGGCATCACTTTATTAACCAACAATGGATAAGAGGTATCAATTGGATTTAAGCCTTCGCCTAGAATATGGAAACTCAATAAACCCGGTAAATTAAGAATAATCGGTAATGTGAGTAAGAAAAGCGCTGCAATTAAAATCCCTTTTTGACCCGATGCTAAATCCTTCGCTCCTAAACAACGTTGTACGATAGCCTGGTTCGTTGTCCAATAGAAGAAGTGAACAACCATAATACCGGTAAAAATTGTTGGCCAAGGGGTAGAGTCGGTTGAACTACCAATAGCGTTCCATTTTTCAACGTGGGTGGTAGTGATGATATTCAACCCTTCTGAAATACTGCCATTACCTAAATAAAGTAACGCAAATACAGGTACAAGCAAAGCACCAATCACTAAGATCACGGCATTGATGGTATCGGAAACCGCTACCGCTTTTAACCCGCCAAAAATCGCATAAATCGCACCGACTACACCGATAGCAATCACGGTATAAACAATTGCTTGAGCGTAGCTTAATCCAAAGATCGTTTCTAGATTGAAGATTTTGTTAAAGGCAATTGCCCCAGTATAAAGTGCGGTCGGAATAACGATTAAAAGATAGAAGACTAAGAATAACCCTGACATAATCAAACGAGTTTGACGGTCAAAGCGATTTTCAAAGAATTCAGGAATGGTGGTATAACCGTTACGCAAATATTTCGGCAACATATAAAGCGCCAAGAAACAAAGCGGAATCACAGTTGGCACTGTCCACGCAATAATAGAAAAGTTGTTTTGATAAGAATTGGCATTCACCCCAATCAATTGCTCAGTAGAAAGTGAAGTTAACACCATTGAGCAACCAATCACAATACCGCTTAATCCTCGTCCCGCTAAGAAATAACCTTTCGAGGTGGTTAAATCATCGTTTTTAGTACGTAGCCATGAAATATAGGCCACTAAAGCCGTTACGATGAGGAAACTCAAAACCGTTAATAGCATACGCTCCTCCTTGTAGAAGCCAATATTAAATTCCATTTATAGACTACTGCTCAGTTTGTAAAGAGCATATGATAATTGTCATAGTGATTATGTGAGAGGGATCACAAAATCGAAATAAAGTCTGTTTTTATCGACAATTATGAGCAAGATCATAAATTATTTATCGCTCTATAAGAATAATAACGCCGTACTCCCACACAAAAGGAGTTTGAAATGAGCTTACAGTTAATTCTTATTTTGATTTTATGTGGTGTCATGACGAATATCATGTCGGCCATCTTTGGTATTGGTGGCGGTGTATTGATGGTGCCTATTCTCTACACTTTATTCCCACAATTTCCTCTACAAATGATTGCCGCGACATCATTGACGATTGTCATGGGATCATCCTTTATTAACTTGATTTATTTCTACAAACAAAAAGTATCAATTAATTACAAAGCGATGCTCATTTGGTCTGTTGGCATGATTATTGGTGTGCAGCTAGGATTTGAATTAAGTTTTTACGTGCCAGATATTGCCATTATCAGCGTGTTTGTTATCACACTTTCACTATTAGCGATTCGTACTATTTTTAGTAAAGAAAGTGCAACGAGCCAGCAAACGACAACAGATGAAACCATAAAAGGAATGGGCCTTTCAACCTTTGGAGGATTTATTGCCGGTATGACGGGTATTGGAGGAGGCTCTATCATGGCGCCTTTAATTGGTCAGCTAAAATCCGTTAAAGCCCATCAAATTGCTCCTTATACCAATGCAATGATGTTTATTGGTGGGTTAGGCAGTCTTTATGGCTATCTTTCAAAAAACTCACCTCATCACTTTGGTTGGCAAATCGGTTACGTAAATTTTTCGATCGTGATTATTGTCGTACTCAGTGCTTTTGTGACCGGATTTTTATCGATGAAAATTCGAGGTAAATTATCACCGCAATTAGTCAAAAAACTATTAGGCATTATTTTATTGGTGATCAGTGCCTATATGTTACTTATCCATGCTATAAAATAAAAAATGGCAGAGAAAATGCGCTCTGCCATTTGAATTATCTTTCTTCTCTTTTCACTTCATCCCACAGAATATCCATTTCGATTAAAGAAAGATCTTTAACTGATGAACCTCGTTCCAATGCTTTTTCTTCTACTTTACGAAAACGTTGTTCAAATTTATTATTCGCCTTACGCAAAGCCTCTTCTGCATTGCATTTGAGATGACGAGATAAATTAACCGTTGCGAAAAATAAATCCCCGATTTCCTCTTCTATTTTTTCTTGATTGCGAGGAGTTTGATTGATTTCATCCCGAACTTCTTGCAATTCTTCTTCAACTTTTGCTAATACATGTTCAACATCATCCCAATCAAATCCAATCTTTGAACACTGTTTTTGCATTTTTTGTGCTCTTAACAATGCAGGAAAAGCATTCGGAATATCATCTAAAATAGAACGTTTTTCTTGAACTGATTTCTCTTGTGCTTTGATACTATTCCAACGAGCTAATGCTTCTTCTTCATTTCCAGCTGTTGCATCACCAAATACATGAGGATGACGACGAACAATCTTTTTAGAAATATCATTAAGAACATCATCAAATGTGAAATAACCATCTTCAGAAGCAAGCTGACTAAAAAATACAACCTGTAATAAAAGATCGCCAAGCTCTTCTCTTAAATTAACAATATCTTTCTTTTGGATGGCATCAATGACTTCATAAGTTTCTTCGGTTAAACAAGGAATCATGGAGTCATAATTTTGTTTAAGATCCCAAGGACAACCGCCGTTAGGGTTACGTAATTGTGCAATTAATTGAATAAAATCTTGAATGGAGTAATGCATAAGAATATCTCTGAAATACTAAAAGTACGATTAGTATAAAACGAATAGTAAAATAGACAATATTCTTAAAAAATTAAAGATAATTTGATATGAAATAATGGCAGGGGCGGAGAGGCTCGAACTCCCAACACCCGGTTTTGGAGACCGGTGCTCTACCAATTGAACTACGCCCCTATTGGTATTAAGAATTGGCGGAATGGACGGGACTCGAACCCGCGACCCCCTGCGTGACAGGCAGGTATTCTAACCAGCTGAACTACCACTCCGCTAAATGAGGTATAATTGGCAGTGACCTACTCTCACATGGGGAAGCCCCACACTACCATCGGCGTAACAATGTTTCACTTCTGAGTTCGATATGGATTCAGGTGGGACCATTGCACTGTTGCTGCCAAAATTTTTATTTTGTTAATTTACTCTAAAAATAAACTAACAAAATAAAAAGTACCTGGCGGTGTCCTACTCTCACATGGGGAAGCCCCACACTACCATCGGCGCATCGGCGTTTCACTTCTGAGTTCGGTATGGGGTCAGGTGGGACCACCGCTCTATCGCCGCCAGGATTATTCCTTTAATAACTTTTCTCTACTCTGCTCTCACTATCTCTAGTGCTCACAACCAAACAAGCTGATTCAACTTCAAAACTTTCTCTTTCTTCTCTGAGTTTCTTCGTCTTACCCAACACCCAAAACCCTTGAGCGTTGTATAGTTAAGCCTCTCGGGCAATTAGTACATGTTAGCTCAACGGCTCGCACCGCTTACACACCATGCCTATCTACGTCTTAGTCTTAAACAACCCTTACTGTCTTAAAGACAGGGAGAACTCATCTCTTGGCAAGTTTCGTGCTTAGATGCTTTCAGCACTTATCTCTTCCGCACTTAGCTACCCGGCAATGCGTCTGGCGACACAACCGGAACACCAGTGGTGCGTCCACTCCGGTCCTCTCGTACTAGGAGCAGCCCCAATCAATTCTCCAACGCCCACGGCAGATAGGGACCGAACTGTCTCACGACGTTCTAAACCCAGCTCGCGTACCACTTTAAATGGCGAACAGCCATACCCTTGGGACCTACTTCAGCCCCAGGATGTGATGAGCCGACATCGAGGTGCCAAACACCGCCGTCGATATGAACTCTTGGGCGGTATCAGCCTGTTATCCCCGGAGTACCTTTTATCCGTTGAGCGATGGCCCTTCCATTCAGAACCACCGGATCACTATGACCTACTTTCGTACCTGCTCGACTTGTCTGTCTCGCAGTTAAGCTTGCTTATACCATTGCACTAACCTGACGATGTCCGACCGTCATTAGCAAACCTTCGTGCTCCTCCGTTACTCTTTGGGAGGAGACCGCCCCAGTCAAACTACCCACCAGACACTGTCCGAGACCACGTTTCGTAATCTTCGTTAGAACATCAAACGTTAAAGGGTGGTATTTCAAGGTCGACTCCAACAATACTGGCGTATCATCTTCATAGTCTCCCACCTATCCTACACATCAAAATTCAATGTTCAGTGTCAAGCTATAGTAAAGGTTCACGGGGTCTTTCCGTCTAGCCGCGGGTACACCGCATCTTCACGGCGATTTCAATTTCACTGAGTCTCGGGTGGAGACAGCCTGGCCATCATTATGCCATTCGTGCAGGTCGGAACTTACCCGACAAGGAATTTCGCTACCTTAGGACCGTTATAGTTACGGCCGCCGTTTACTGGGGCTTCGATCAGGAGCTTCTCTTTCGATTACACCATCAATTAACCTTCC